>JBJONI010000262.1:0-24177 GCA_046051915.1 Pseudomonadota bacterium | reverse complement strand
CCTCGTGCACCTCGTCAGGGACGCCCGTGGGGTGGCTCGGATCGAGGAACGGCGTGACGTCACGAAGCTGTAGCAACAGCTCCGCAGAGGGCGGCTCCACGACGTCCGAAGGCGCGTTCACGTTGTTGCCGTCGCTCAAGGAAGGACGAAGCACACGCTGTCGTCGGGCGTGAGCGCGGTCGGCTCGTAGTTGCTCGCGTTGGGGTCGCTGCAGCCCGAGCAGTAGTCCGCGGGCCACTGGGAGCCGAAGACGTTGCCCGCGACGACGCCGTCGACCGTCTCGACCTGCACACCGCACGAGAACAGGCGCGCCGTCGCCGCCCCGTCCAGGCTGAAGTCGTTGGCGGGTCCGCGGATCGTGACGCGGCAGATCGTGCCGGTGGGCACCGAGAGGCTTTGCGTCATCGTCGTTCCGGCGTTCGCCGCGCGGGGTGCGACGGAGAGCACGTTGCCGTCGAGGCAGCGCAGCTCGATCGTCTGGCCCGTTGCGTCGAGGTCGACGTCGACGAACAGCTCGAACAGGCCGCGTCCGTCTCCGTAGCAGGTGCCGCCGATCGCAGCGTCCGCATCGTCACAGTCGCCCGAGCCGCGGACGTAGCCGGGCTCTGTGACGCAGCCCTGCAGCGCTGGCGTGTAGCCAACACCGAGGCCGTCGTCGTCCGCGTCCGTGAACCACCAAGTGTAGTCGTGCAACGTGACGTCGCTGTCGTCGCAATCGTCGGTGTTGATCCGGTACCCGGGCGGCGCCGTGCACTGCGGGGTCGGCCAAACCTCGGCTGCTGTGCCGTAGCCGTCGCCGTCGGCGTCGCGGTGCCACACGGTCGCCGGGTTACGGTCCGGGTCGAGGTCGTTGCAGTCGGTGCTGTCGGTGACGGCACCGGCCGGCTGGATGCACGCCGGGACGGGCGCGCGGGGGTTGCCGTAGCCGTCACCATCGCCGTCCGTGTAGAACTGCGTGGCACCGAACAGGCCAGGATCTGCGTCGTCGGTCAAGAAGTCGCAGTCGTTGTCGATGCTGTCGCACACCTCGGTCGCATCGGGCGAGAGCGCGGGATCGCGGTCGTCGCAGTCGGCCGGCGAGCGAACCCACCCATCGACGTTGGGGCAGTCGTATCCGACGATCGTCGGCCCGCCGTGCCCGTCACCGTCGGCGTCGGCGAACCACAAGGCGCCCACGAAGGCCTCCGGATTGCCGTCATCACAGTCTTCGGTGTTGTTGATGTAGCCGATGGGTTGCCAGCACTGGCGGTCCGGCCACAGCACCGCGACGTTGCCGGTGCCGTCGAGATCGGCGTCCTCCCACCATTGGGTGAGCGGCGAGATCGCGACGTCGGCGTCGTTGCAGTCGTCGGGGTTGCCGACGTAGCCGTTCGGCTGCGTGCAGCGGTTCGTGCGGCGCAGGACGTTGCCGTAGCCATCGCGGTCGGCGTCGCGGAACCAGGTGGGGGCGCCGAACGTTTGCGTGTCGGCATCATCGACGAGCGCGTCGCAGTCGTTGTCTTCTCCGTCGCAGATCTCGTCGGCACGTGGGTTGACGCTGTCGCGGAAGTCGTTGCAGTCGTCGTTGGTGGCGACCCAAGAAGGTTCCAACGCGCAGCCGACCCCGACGCGCTCGCCGGCCCCGAAGCCGTCGCGGTCACGGTCGAGGAACCACTCTTTGTCCTTGCGGAATCCTTCGTCAACGTCAATGTCGCAGTCGTCGTCGATCTCGTTGCACCGCTCGGGGGCGCCCGGGAAGATGTCGACGTCATCGTCGTTGCAATCGATGCGGTTGCCCGAGTAGCCCTCGGGTCGGGTGCACGCGATGATCGGGTTGGTGGTGCGGTACCCGAAGCCGTCTTCGTCGAGGTCGGGGTACCACGAGAGCGCATCGTCGGCGTTGTCGTCGACGTCGCCGTCGCAGTCGTTGTCGATGTTGTCGCAGATCTCGTCGGCCACCGGGTTGATCGTGGGGTCGGCGTCGTTGCAATCGACACGGTTCTGTTCGGTAGCGTTCGCGGCGTAGCCGTCGCCGTCGGCGTCGGTCAGCCCGTTGCCGAGGTTCACCGCGTCGGTGTTGGCGTCACCACGCTCGATGCACGCGCCGAGCGTCAGGGCGGCGAGCCACGGCGCGGCGCGGCCGAACGCGAGGGGGCGACGGCCTGACAGGAGCGACATCGAAGCGAAACGGAGCATCAGACACTCGCGGACGATGGTTCACCGTAGCACGAATGGCGCTGCATCGCGAGCGGATCCGCGCTCAGGCCGTGTGCCGCACGATCGCCGCGAGGCGAGGAGACGCTGCGTGGATCAGGGCCGTAAAGATGGCGGTTAGCGCCGCGATGTCGGCCAAAACCGGTGCTGTCTCGGCCGCGCGCGGAAACAGGTCACCGGTCGTCCCGTAGGCTTCGGTCGGGTCGAGGCCGAGGAACGGCGTGGCCCAGTGGTGCTGGAAGCCCGGGAGCGCCTCGGCGATGCTCGCCACCGTGAGCGCCTTGAGCGTGGGGTGCGCGGTGCAATCCTTGTAGGACAGAACGCCCGCGCGGCCGAGCAGGAACATCTCGTCGCCTTCGAGCCCCGTGCGCCGAGCGGCGAGGCTCGGGTAGATGTCGCCGTTGCTATCGTAGACGAGGTGGCCGGCGCCCGCGCTGGTCGGAGCCCGCCCGTCGACGTCCGCACCCGGCTCGGCGCGGAGGGCGCGGGTCAGCCACGTGTGGGTACGGGTCTCAAGGAGCGTGCCACCCGATTCGACGTCCGCAAGGTACGCGCTCAGGAAGTCGGCGTAGAATTCGGTCCAGCCTTGGACGCCGATCGCGTGTGCACCCGAGAGTTGGGGGCGCAGGGTGAAGGTGGTGATGCCAGCCGCACGTAGCGCGTCAACCACGGCCGGCGCGCGCCCGGCGTGGGACGCCGTGACCGGAACCTCCGCCGTGACGGCCCATTCGCCCCGGCGCTTCGCCGTTGCGGCCGTGCGCAGCCGAGAGACCGTCGCCGTCAGGGTTTCGAAGTTGGCGCCGCCGAAATCGCCTGCGAGTGCGTCATGCAGGTCGGACGGACCGAGGAACGTGGTCTGGACGTTGACGCGCTTGTCGATCAGCCAGACGTCGGCCTCGGGCGGGAGGGCTTGCAGGCCGTGCACGTACGTCCACGTGATCTGCTTGCCCTCGTAGCGGTTCTTCTCCGTTCCGTACTGGTGGAGGAAGCTGAGGAGGTCAGCGTCGTGGTGCGCCCCCGCCACGAGGCGGATCTCCACGGCGTGGCTGGTCGACAGCATGATGTGGTCGAGGAGGTCCCGACCGACCGCCACGTCGAGACGCCCCGATGGACCGTCGAGGAAGACCGTGTGGCGCTGCGGTCCGACACCGACGAAGCGCTTGCGGGCGCGGAGCGTCTGGGCGGCGTCCTCCAGCGAGAGGTCGGCGCGCACGAATCCCTTGGTGCACAGGGTCGTCCAGGCAGCATGCTCAGGGCCCAGCGAGCCCCCGACGAGCGCATGGAAGTCGGTCGCGCTGAGGTGGTGCCATCGACCCAGGTCGTTGGTGAGCAGCACGCCGTCCGCGATCGCGCCGAAGCGCAGGTAGCCGAGGCGCTCAGCGTCGACGTTGGCGCGGGGGATCGACAGGGTGTGCTGCGTCATCAAGCCTCCAAGATGCGCATCGTATCGCGCGTGCCGACATCTGACCCGTCACGGCGCGTCGTCATCGACGCATCCTTGCGCTAGAACGGGCGCTGTGGGAGGACGCATGCGGCGAGCGCGTTGGGCTTGGGGGCTGGGGCTCGTGGGGCTGCTCGCTTGCGCGGACGGCGACGGCGACGGCGTGGGGTCGGCGCGAGACTGCGACGATGCCGCCGCGACCGCCTACCCGGGTGGCGTCGAGGTGTGCGACGGGCTCGACAACGACTGCGACGGCAACATCGACGAGGGCGTCGCCACGCTGGTGTGGCTCGACGCGGACGGCGACGGGTTCGGGGACGCGGCGCGCGCGAGGCGTGTCTGTGAGGTTCCCTCGAACAGCGCGGCCAACGCGGACGATTGCGATGACGCCGACGCGGGTGCGTCCCCCGCGGGCGTCGAGGCCTGTGATGGGGCGGACAACGACTGCAACGGCGCGGCGGATGACGGCGTCGGCAGCCCCTTCTGGCCTGACAGCGACGGCGACGGCTTCGCCGCGTCCACCGACGGGGAACGGCTGGCGTGCGAGCGGCCAGAGGGCTTCGCCGGCCGCGTCGGCGATTGCGACGACGCCGATCCTTCGGCGCATGGGGCCGACGGCTCCGAGGTCTGCGACGGCTTGGACAACGACTGCGATGGTGCCGTCGACGAGGGGTTGCTCGTCCAGCCGTGGCCGATCGATCGCGACGGGGACGGTGTGGGCGGGGAGACCACGCAGCTCGGCTGTGCCCCCGATGCGGCCGCCGGTGCCGTGGCCGAAGGCGGGGACTGCGACGATTCGGACGCGGACGTGGCGCCGGGCCTCGGAGAGCGCGTGGCGACGCCGTACGATGACGACTGCGATGGCTACGTCTCGGAGATCGAGGTCCCCACGTCACAGCCGACGGTCCAAGCGGCCTTGGCCGTCGCATCGGACGGGGACGTGGTGCAGATCGTCGGGCTCGTCGAGGAGGACGTCGATCTTCGTGGGCACGACGTGACGTTGGCCGGTGAGGGATGCGCACGCAGCGCGTTGCTTGGCACGGGGCTCGGCACGGTCGTGACGACGGATGGTGCGGGGATCGCAGACCTGACGATCTCCGGTGGGACCGCCTCGGGCGTCGTGGTCGAGGGTGTCGTGGCGGTCACGCGCGCGTGCATCGAGGGCAACACCGCGCCCTCCCACGGTGGCGGCGTGCTCGTCGCCGACGCCGCGTCGCTCACGCTGACCGATTCGCGCGTGTGGGGGAACAGCGCGGGCCTGCTCGGTGAGGGTGGCGGTCTCGCCGTCGGGCATCGTGCGACGTGGATCGCGGACCGGGTCGATTTTCGCGACAACAGTGCCTACTACGGCGGCGCTTTCTCGGTCCGGAGCGGTTTTGCGACGGTGTCGCACGCGGTCGTGGCGGGCAACAGCACCTCGTGGGACGGCGCCGGGGTGTTCGTGCGACACCTCCGGGACGTGACCGGCGCGGCGCCACCGACGCTGTCCGTGGATCAGTCGACGTTTGTCGCCAACTTCAGCCGCGGCGATCTCGCGGCGACGTCGACCACGTCGGTCGGCGAAGGCCCCGCACTCCGCGTCTCGGACGACCTGATTTTGGGGAACAACGCCGTCGTGTCGGTGTCCCGCTCGATCTTCGTCGGGCACGGCGAGACCGTGGAGCCCGTCCTCTACGGGGACAACGACAACATCTCGGTCGTCGGCAACGGTTTTGTCGGCAACACCGGGCGAGACCACCGTCAGGGCTGGGACCGGGACGCCGTGCGCGGGCCGGCGTCGTTCTTCGACGCGGCCTGGGCGTTGGGCGCGTCGGCGCGCCCGTGGGATCTCCGCCTTCTGCCCGGGTCGTCGTTCGTCGACGTCGGCCCCGCCTACGACGCCGACGGAAGCCTCGCCGACCTCGGCGCCTACGGGGGGCTGGGCGCCGCGCCTGACGCGTCGGTCCACGCAGATGCGGACGGCGACGGCCTGCCGGACTTGTGGGAGCTCGCGTACGGCGGTCAGCCATGGTTGGCGAACGACGCTGAGGATCGCGATGGCGACGGGCTTTCTGAAGCGGAGGAGTTCGCCGAGCGCGGGGACCCGCGCCTTGCGGACACCGACGGGGACGGCCTCAGCGACGGCGAGGAGGTTGCGGCGCGTGGAGGTTTGGGCGCAGGATGGCGGGTCGACGCGGCGTGGGATCGCGCGGCGGTGATCGTCGTCGACGCGCCGGTGTATGCCGCCTTGAACGAGCCGCTTCGGCTGGATGCGACCGCGACTGCGGCGGGGGATGGCGCCGCGACCAGCGTCGTGACGGCATGCACCGGCGCACCGCTGGGCGGGACTCCTCCGCCGGCCGGCACCACGGGCCTTGACTTTGTGCCGGACGCACCAGGCGTGTGGACGTTCACTGTCACCGCGACGACGCGTCGAGGCGCCCTCACCGCGAGCGCGCAGCAGGTGGTGCAGGTCGAGGTGCTTGACGCGATCGTCGTGCCCGACGACATTCCGACGTTGGCTGCAGCCCTCGCCGCCGTGTCACCGGGCGGTGCGATCGCGCTGCGCCCAGGCTCGTACCCCGCGATCACGGTCCGAGATCGGAACCTGACGCTGTTTGGCCTCGTGCGCGCGGCGGAGGTCGTCGAGATCGCAGGTGCACCGGGCCAGCCTGCTGTGACGGTCTCGGACACGACCCCGGATGGCGCCACCGACACGGATCCGTGGGTGGTGCGGCTCTCGCGTTTGAGCGTTGTGGACGGCCGTGGCGCGGACGGCGGCGGTTTGGCTTGCGTGGATGTCGATCTCGTCGTCGACGATGTCCGGTTTCAGGACAACGAGACCGCCGGGGAAGGGGGCGGCCTCTCGCTGCTGCGCTGCGACCTCGATGCGCGTGACATCCTGTTCCTCAACAACCGCGCGCGCAACGGCGCGGGGCTGTACGCCGAGATGAGTGATGTGAGGATCGACCGGCTGATCGCCCTTGACAATGTCGCCTCCGACAAGGGGGGCGTCGCTTGGTACGGCCTCGACGATGACCCGCAGACGTTCCTGGTTCGGGCAGCCCGCCTCCAGGGCAACGTCGCCGCCGACGGCGCGGTGGTCTGGTACCAAGCCGACGACGACCCGGATCGCTTTGGCGCATGGCAGAACGTCGTCGCGGTGGCCAACGCGACCGCTGTTCCAGGGGTTGGCGCCATCTTCCGAGCACGGGAGGGACGGCTTCAGTTGATCGATGCCGTCGTCGCCTACAACCACGCGGGCACGATCTGGAACGGCAACGGCGCGGACGAGGACCTCGTGGACCTGGTCTGGTTCGGCAATGTCGGCACGAGCTTCGACGCCGAGGCGCCGGTGCCGCGCGGTTTGGACACGAGCCCGGTGACCTTCGTGGCTTGGTCGGACGACGGCGACGCCGACAACGACGTCTGCCTCGTCGCGGATGGGCGGGCTGAGGCCGGTCTCCCCGACGTCTTCGATCCGGACGGGTCCCGCGCGAGCGTCGGTTGGGGCGGTCCATGGGGCGGCGGCCTCGCGGCGCTCGGCGTCCGCGACAGCGATGCGGACGGGATCGCCGATGGCTGGGAGTTCGCCTTCTTCGGTGCGTTGACGCCCGACGCCACGTCGGATTTCGACGGGGATGGCGCGTCCGATCGGTCGGAGTACCTCGCGTCGTCCGACCCGATGCACGGTCCGTAAAGAACGGCCCGGCGCTAACGGCGCGAACGGCGCTGGGCGGACAACCACGCCGCGAGGTCGTCGTTGCGGACTTTGCTGTTGTGGCGGGTGTCGGTGGGAAAGCCGGGATGCGGGCGTACGTCGGACACGCGCCCAGCCCACGGCGTGCCGTCGGCGCAGGCGAGGATCTCGGCGGCCATGGCGGGGTTCCACGCCGTGCCGGGCTGCAACTCGACGAGGAGGTGTGCCGTCTGATGACCGGGTGCGCCGAGGGGGACGACCGCGGCGCGCCGAACGCCGGGATGTTGGAGAAACACGCCCTCGATCGGGACGTTGGGGAGGTCGCCGTCCGAGGTGCGGAGCCGGTGGCTCATGCGGCCACCGAACCACAGCCGACCGCGGTCGTCCAGACGCCCAAGGTCCCCCATGCGATGCCAGACGCGGCCCTTGTCGTGGATCTTGGCGCGTGCGTTGGCGGCGTCGTCTCCGCGGTAGGCTTCGCTCGCGCCCTCGGTGGCGACGACGATCTCGCCCCACGTCCCCGGCGCCGCGGCGACATCGGGCGTCCAGTGAGGGATGGCGTCCTCGCGGATCTGCGCGATGCGGACCTCGGCGCCGGGGGCGACGTGGCCGACGCAGATGCCCTCGCCGGCGAGCGTGGCGGCACCGGTGTCGCGCAGGACCTCGGCGCTGCCGATACAGGCGATCGGCATCGCTTCGGTGGCGCCATACGGCGTCAGGAGATCGACGCCTGGCGACACGAGCTCGGTCAGGCGCGCGTGCAGCGCGACGGGGATGGGCGCGGCGGTCGTCAGCATGCGTGAGAGGCTGGGTAGGGCAAACGCCGGGTCGCGGTGGTGGTCGGCGAGCCGTTGCCAGACCACCGGGGACGCCGACGCCGTCTGCGGCTGGAAGCGCTGGATCGACATTGCGAAGATGCGAGGGTCGAGCGTGGCAGGCTTGGCGACGTCCATCGGTGGGATCACGACCTCGAGGCCCATCAACACTTCGAGCAGCGTGTAGACGAGCAACGTCTCGACCACGCGCTCCCCTGGTAGCAGGCCGATCATGGCCTGGATCTCGTCGACGCGCGCGCCCATGCAGGCTTCGGTCAACGCGACCGCTTTGGCCGGCCCGGTCGATCCTGACGTGAACACGAGGACGGCGTCGTCGTGGGCGCTTCGCTTCGCGAACGTCGCGGGATCGACGCGTGTCGCCTTCAGCGTCTCGAGGGTCGTCGCACCCCACCAACCAGGCCCGCCTGCCGCGACGCGCTTTCGGACCCGCGCAAACGGAGCACGGACGATGCGGCTCAGGACATGGACGAGGGGGGGCGCGATCAAGGCGTCGGGACCGAGCCCGGCGAGGGCGCGTAGGGCCATCGCGCGGGGCATGCCGGGGTCGAGGAACACGGGGACGATGCCGGCGCGGAACAGGCCGAAGCACAGCGCGTGGAACCCGGCGTCGGGGCGCAGCAGGAGCGCGGCGCGATCGCCGGGCAGCCAACCGGCCCGCGCGAGTCCGGTCGCGATGGCGGAGGCCTGTGCGTCGAGCGCGCGGAACGTGATCGGCGTCCAACCGTCCTCGACGCCGCGACCCTTCGGGTGGTGCAACGCCACATCGTCGCCGCGTTGCGCGGCGAGCGCGGCGAGCCGGTCGGAGAGGGAGACGAACGTCATGGAGCGCCCTGGGGTCGGGGGTGCAGGCCGCGCAGCGCGAAGCCGACGAGCGCATCGGCCACACCGCCGAGATCGACGTCGTCGTGGGACACCGAGACGACGTACCGGTCGATGCTCTGCCGGACCATTCCGAACAGGGCGGTCGCGACGACGTCGGGCGGGTGGGGCGCGAGCCAGCCCAGCGCTTGCCCCCTGCCGAGGCTCGCCGTGAGCCAAACGTGCAGGGCGTCCTCGAACTGGCGGACGCGGGCTTGAACGTCGGCGTCGAGGACGAACGCCTCACGGAACAGGATGGCGGCCACCGGTCGGTTGGCACGCGTGGCGAGGAGCAGGCGTTCGACGATGTCCACGAGCTGCGCGTGCAGGGGGGCTGCATCGGGACCGGTATCCGCGCCCCGAAGCGTGGTTGGAAACGAGGTCGCGAGGCTGTCGAGGAGCGCGAGAAAGACTTGGTTCTTGCTTTCGAAGTGCAGGTAAAAGGTCCCGCGGGCAACGCCGGCTTCCGCGACGAGGTCCGAGATGCTCGTCGCGTGGTAGCCCTTGCGCGAGAACACGCGCAGGGCAGCGTCGAGCAAGCCGGCGCGGGTTTCGCTGCGTTGCGCGGCGGCGCGCTCGGTCCGGCCGTCGCTCATGGCGCATCGCCGTGGGCCGCGTACCAGGCCTCCACGCGGGCCGCGATTTGATCGCGGACGCGCGCCGTCAGGGTCTCTACGTCGTCTCGACCGAGGCCGGCGGTGGGGATCGGGGCCATCACCTCGACGACGACCTCCCGCCGTGCACGGAACCGCCACGACCCGGAGGGTTGGACCTCGTGCATGCCAAGGACCGCGACCGGCACGATCGGTAGGCCGAGCTGCCGCGCGATGTGAGCGGCGCCTGGCTCGAACGCCGCGACGTGGCCCGTGCGCGTCCGGGTTCCCTCAGGGAACATCAACAGGCTCCGCCCCTTGGCGACCTCCGCCTTGCACGCCCGGACGAGCTTGATCAGGGCGCGGGGATCCTGCCGGTCGATGCCGATCGTCCCGCGGGCACGCATGAACCAGCCGTAGAAGGGTATTTTGAAGTGGCTTTCGAGCTCGATTCCCTGTTTGACGTGCGGTGTGGCCGGGTACATCGTGCAGTAGTCGAGGACGTTGACGTGGTTCTGGCAGAACAGGTACGCTTGGCCGGGTCGCACCGCAGGGTCCACCGTCGCGCGCCAACGTGCGGTGGTCATCGCGACCTGCGAACGCGTGTACGCGCGGGTCAGCGGATCGAGCTGCTCGGTCGTGAACCATCGGGACAGCAGCGTGATGGGCGTCGTTCCGACGATCAGCCAGAGGATGCCGATCCCCCACAACGTCACGCTTTCGATGCGCTGTGCGAGGGTTTTGGGATCGTCTGGATGGCTCATGCGAGAAGCTCGATCGCGCCGGGCATGACGTCAAGGCGCGTGAGGGCGTGGTGCAGGATCTCCCCGTCGACCATGAGCGGTAGCGCGCCCGGCAGGTCGAAGGTCGCGGACCGTGCCACCGTCGCCTCGATCTTCGGGTGCGCGGTGTGCGTGCCCGCGTAGATCGTGGGGAAGGCGCGAAGGAGTTCCAGGCGGCCCAGCGTCCCCACGCGTACCACGTCGAGCAAGCCGTCGTCGATCCGCGCGTCGGGGGCCATCTGCATCGTGCCACCGGTGCAGCGCGAGTTGCTGAACGAGAGGAACACGCAGGGGCGCTCGTCGAGGGGCTGGTCGTCGAGGGCGACGGGGAACACCCGGTGCTGGAGCCGAGCCACCTCGATCACGGTGGAAACCGCGTACCCGGCGGGGCCGAGGGCTTTGAAGCGACGGTTCGTCAGGTCGCCGACGTCGGAGGTGAATCCGATAGCGAGGAGGTTGAGGTAGTGGAACATGCCCTCGCGGTGCGTCGCGCGCACGACGTCGACCCGACGGGTGCGGCCGGACGCGACCCGAGCGATCGCGCCTCGTTGGTCGAGGACGTCGACGTCGCGGAGGAAGGAGTTGCCTGTGCCGAGGGGAATCAGCCCGAGCTTCGGGCGTTCCTCTGTCGCGAGCGCCATCAGCCCGTTGACCACCTCAAAACCTGTACCGTCGCCACCGGCGGCGAACACCGTTGGGTGCCTCGCGCCGAGCTGTGTCGCGAGCGCCGTCGCGTGGCCCGGTCCCGTGGTCGCATGGCGGATCGTCGGCAATCCGACGGCTTGGAGTGCGGATTCGAGGGCCTCCACCTGCCGAGCCGCTCGGCCCCCACCTGCGGCGGGGTTGATGATCAACGGGATGGGATGGCTCATGAGAAGACCTCGATGCGCTGCGCGGGGTCGCCGTTGCGGCGTACCTCGTCGGCGAGGGCATGGCGTTTGACTTTGAGGCTCGCGGTGCGGGGGAACGCCTCCGTCCAGAACAGGACGTGGCGCACGCGCTTGTGTTCCGGGAGCGTGCGCGTCGCGTCGGCCAGCGCCGCTTGCGCTGCGACGGGGTCGTCGGCCCGCACGATCGCCATCAACGACTCGCCCGTCAAGCGCTGTTCGGGCCACACGTAGCGCGTCGCGACCACGCACAACTCGGTGCACGGCACGCGCCCCAGCGCCGCTTCGACATCCTCCGGGTAGACGTTCTTGCCGCCCTCGGTGACGATCATGTTCTTGCAGCGACCCAGGAGCTGTAGATGACCGGCACCGTCGATGCGCCCAAGGTCGCCGGTGCGCAGCCACCCGTCGCGGAACGCGGCCTCGGTCTGTTCCGCATCGTCGAGGTAGCCGGCAAACACGGTGGGTCCTGCGACCTCCACCTCGCCAACGCCGTGCGCGTCGGGTGCCGAGATCCGCACGCGGACCCCGGGCAGCGGTGCGCCGACCGAATCGGTGCGGGTCGGACGGCCGTCCTGCAGCGTCAGGACGGTCGTCGCTTCGGTCAAGCCGTAGCCAATCGCGACCGGTAAACCGAGGTCGGCAAAGAACTGCGCGCGCTCGGGTTCGAGGAATGCGCCGCCGCAGAAGATGACCTCCAGCGCGCCGCCGAACGCATCGTGGACGGGGGAGAGCAGCCAGCGCGCGGCCGTGACGCGCGGTCCATCGGCCGCCGTGGCGCGATACGCCGCCTTGGCCGCGTCGAACAGGCGCCGGCGTGGAGGCGGCAGGGCGTTCACCTTGTCCTCGATGCGTGCCTGGAATGCCTTGAGGATCATCGGCACGACCGAGAGGTGCGTGATCCGATAGCGCTTCATGGTGCTGACGATCGTCTCGGGACGCAGGGTTCGCTGCCAGACCACCGTCGCGCCGCACAGGAACGAGGCCAGAAAGCCACATAGGAAGTCGATCGCATGGTTCGTGGGCAGGATCGAGAGGTAGCGGTCCCCGCGGCGGAATCGGTAGCGTGTCACCAAGGCTTCGAGCTGCGCTAGGTAGTTGCCATGCGTCAGCTGGCAGCCCTTCGGGTCGCCGCCCGTGCCGGAGCTGTAGACAATCGCTGCGGTGTCGGTGCGTTGACGTCTCGCCATCGGGACCGGTGGTCCTTCCTCCACCGCGTCGATCGCGAGCGAGCCGACGGGCAACCCGTCGCGCAACGTGGCGTCCGCCACCAGCAAGGGCACCCCCAACGCGCCGAGGGCCTCGACGATCGGAGGGTCGGCCGCGACGGCGTCCACGCGCGCGTGCCGCAACAGCGCCAGCTGCTCGGTCGTGGTGAGGCGTCGATCGAGCGGCACCAGCGTCGCACCGAGGTGCAGCGTCGCCGTCGCCGTCAGCAGCCAAGCGGCCGAATTGTCGAGCACGATCCCGACCCGTTGGCCCGGCCCGATGCCCAGGGTGGCGAGCGCGGCGGCGAGACCGTGGGCGCGGCGTCGAAACGCGGCGTAGGTCAGTCGGACCCGTTCGCGGTCACGGTCGGCTTCCACGACGGCCGTGTCCCCCCCAAAGGTGAGGAGCGCCTCGTCGAGGAGCTCCGCGAGGTGTTCAGAACGCGCGGGATCGATCATCGGCCGCGCCGCCGCGCGACGATGCCCGCGATCGAGGCGAGCGTCCTCACATCGGCGATCTCGTAGTCCGGGATCTCGACGTCGAACGCATCTTCGACGTCCGTCAGCAGGGACATGGCTTGCAAGCTGTCGATGCCGAGGCTCGCGTACAGGTCGTCGCCGGCGCTCAACGTCTGCGCCCGGGCGCCGAAGCGCTCACGCGCGAGGGTCAACAGCCGGTCGGTGATCGCTTCGTGGGTCATGGCAGGTACGGCCTCACATCGGTGCTGTGGACGAAACGGTTCAAGGCGGCCTCGACCGTCGGGGAGGCGACCATCGCGAGGAACGTCTCGATCTCTTCGTCGAGCCTCGCGCGCGGGAGCTTCTTGGCGAACGCCTTCGCCCGGCGAACGGTCTCGGGGTCGAAACGCGCCGCCTGTCGTGCGGCGGCTCGCGCTGCGTGGCGGGCCTCCCCGGTGCTCACGACCTGACTCACGATCCCGAGGTCGTGGGCGCGCTTGGCGTTGAGGCTGCGACCGGTCAACAGCAAGTCGCGGACGACCGCGTTGCCAACGTCCCGTTCCAGCCGGGGGATCCCACCGAACCCCGGCACGAGCCCGAGGCGCAGCTCGGGAAACGCGAACCGCGCGGTCTTGTCGGCGATGATCTGGTCGGCGAGCAGCGCGAGTTCGAAGCCTCCGCCGAAGACGACGCCGTGGACGGCCGCGATGGTCGTGACGGGGGCCATGTCGATGGCGTCGAAGGCACGGTGGATCCGGCTCAGAAACCCGCGGACCCGCGCGACGACCAGCGGGGCCGTGAGCTTGCGTGTTCCGGCACGAGCGGCCTCCATCGCCACGGCGCCGAGCTGGGCGACGGCGCCGAGCGCCCAAGGGGTGGCGCTCACGTCCTCGTCGGGGGGGCCGAGCGGCGTACCGAGGCTTCGCCACCCCCCGTCGCTCACCCGACGGATGCCTTCCCACAGCTCACGAAGGTCGGCTCCGGCGCAGAATCCCGCCTCCTGCTCGCTGTACAGGACCATCGCGCGCGCGCCCCCCGCACCGGACGCGGCGAACGCCGCGAGCTGCTCGAGCTCGCGCAGCGTGGTGCTTCCGATCTCGTTGCATGGGCCGCGGTGGAGGCGCACTTCGACGATGTCGTCCTCGGTCGCCCACGACAGGGTCACGCCGTGAAAGGTCTTCATCCGACCCCCTCCGCGCGGTGGCGCTGCACGATCGCGTTCAGCCGGTCCGACATCGCAGGAAGGTGGTCCCACGGGTCCGCGTCGCGCCCGCGACCGGGTGGGAGCGGAAAGGTGGGGAGCTGTTCCCGCACGTAGTCGGCGAGGTGTTGTCCCATGCGGCCCATCTCCCGGAGGTTGCGCACCACTGTGCGCTCCGACCGGAGCCGTTCGCCGTCGAGGTCGGCCGTTGCGGCTTCGAGCTCCGCCACGATCCGCGCCGTGAGGTCGATGTCATCGACGCCGAGGCACCGCTCGGGCGAACCGCGGTCGTCCATGAGGTTGCGGATGCGCTCGTCCATCGTCACGCCGACCGGGGCGACCCCTGCCATCATCGAGGTCACCAGCGCGTGGTAACGGCTTGCGACCAGCCATTGGCACCGGTGGAGCACGCCGACCATCGTCTGCAACGCGTGGTCGTCGCTGCAAACGACGGGGACGTCGCCGACACGCGCCGCGAAGGCCTCGCACGCGGCGCGGTCGAGCTGCTCCATCCCGATCGCGACGATGAACGCGCCCTGCTTGGCCCGCCACTGACGCGCCGCGGCCGAGAGCTTGTCGAGGTAGGCGTCCTGGCGCGCGTCGACGTCGGCGCCCTCGTGGTGAAAGTAGATCGAGCGGTAGTGGGCCCCTTCGTGGACGCCGAGCGCGGCGCGCGCCGCCGCCTTCGCGAGATCCGGTCGGACGGGCCACCAGTACGGGTTGATCGGTGCGAACGCGGCGATGGGTTGGACGCCATCCCACCCCGCCGCACGCAGCACGGCGTCGGCCTCGGCGCCGTCGCCCGGATCGTACGTCCACGCGGTGTCCGTCCCACCGCGGGACTTCACCCCAAGGCGCGCGAGCACGCCGCGGCTGGCTTCGTTCCGGCAGAGGATCAAGCCCTCCTGGCAGTGGGCCTCGACGAAGCGCTCCAGGGAGGGGGTCATCGCACCGGCTTCTCCGCCGTAGGCCACCGCGAGTTTGCCGCTCGCCGCAGCGAGGCCGTAGGCGCCGACCATGAACGTCGTGAGCGCGCTGCTGAACTTGCTCTTGAACATCGAGCCTTCGCACGCGATCACGCCGTGCTGATCCCGGATGGTGTCGAAGAGGAACTTCGGGAACACGACGGGGGCTTCGATCTGGTGGGTCGCTCGGAAGTAGCCTCGCGTGAGCGCAGGATCGAACGTCAAGATCGACAACTCCACCTGCTCGGGTCCAAGCACGTGGCGGAATTGTCGGATCATCTCCTCCACCCGCACGTCCGCGCCGGTGTTGCGGGTCCCTGCGTAGCCCGCGAACAGCAACCGCAGCGGCTCCCCGGCACGCCACCGCAAGCCTCGCTGCGAGGGCCACTCTCGTCGGGCGTGGCCGATCAGCACAGTCATCGCCGTCTGCAACACGGTGTCGGGGTCGAGGATCTCGCGCCCGGCGTCGACGACGGGACGCAGCGCGTCGGTCGCCGCGTCGGCGATGCGCCTCCCGAGGGCAGCCCAGGTGCTCATGCGATCGACGCCGGCAACGGCGCGGCGTCAAACTGGAAGTGGTTGGCTTTCGACCACCGGTACAGCTCGGAGCAGTAGGCATCGAACGGGGTGGGCGCGCGGCCGACCTCGGACACCGCGCGCGCGTTGTCGAACACCGTATCGTACGTGACGTACGGCCAAAAGACCTTCAGCAACGCACCGATTCCCGCCACCGGCGTGCCCCTTGGGGCGCGGTTCATCGCCCGAACCGCCACATCGAAGGCCCGGTCCAGACCACCGGCGAACCGTGCCGTGCGTCCGGTGGAGGCGACCAGAGCGTCCGCGATCTGACGGGCAGACAGGGAGGAGATCCCCGCGCTCAAATGGTACGTGTCGAACGCTGTCGCGGGCTTCGTGTGCAGGGTCGCGATCGCGTGTCCGACCCAATCGGCGTTGACGATGTCGAGTCGTGTGGATGGGTCCAACGGGATCAAGGGAAGGTCGGCGATCACGCAGAACGCGCGGACCATGTCGAACTGGGTGGTCCGCTCGTGGCGGGCGTCTCCCATCACGATCGAGGGACGGAAGAACGTCAGCGGCACGTCCGGCAGGAGTTCGCGGGCCATGTGCTCGCAGAACTTCTTGGTGCGTCCGTACGGGTCGTAGTCTGACCGGCCAAAGTCGATCGCCGCGTCCTCGGCGACGATCTCACGACTCCGCTCTCCGGCTACAGCGACGGTGCTGACGTGGCTGTAGCGGCTCAGGTGGCCATGATCTCGCAGGAACCTGGCGAGCTTGATCACCGACAGCGTGCCGCGCAGGTTGGTGTTCAGGCAGGCCTTGTCGGACTTGCGGTTGAGGCTGGCCGCGATGTGGAGGATGGAATCGGCCTCTTCGCGCAAACGGTCCTGATCGCCGGCGGAGATGCCGAGATCGGGAGCATGGAGGTCACCGCGCACGATGCGAATCCGGTCGAGGTGGGCGGCGAACGTCTCGACGTCCCAGTGCAGTTGCCACGTCGCCCAGAGCTTTTCGAGCGCCTCGCGGCGCGAGCCGGCGCGAACGAGCAGCGCGAGTCGGTGTCCGTCCGCAAGCAGCTGGGTGGCGGTGTAGCTGCCGAGGTAGCCGTTGCCCCCCGTCACGAAGATGGTCGACATCAGGCGGCTCCCTGGTGCGTGCGCGGGCACGTGAGCGTGAGGGCGGGTTGACAGGGCGGGTCGTCGGCAACCGTCTCGCCTTCCATGATCGGAAAGCTCCAACGCCGGACACCGGGAAGCTGGACGTCCATCCAGTACTGTCGCCAATCGAGCGACCGCACGTCGTCGGCGAACGCGACATCGGCCGCGTCGAGCGCCTGCACGGCGGCCCGGACGCGGTCGGTGTGGAACACCCAAGTGTGGTCGTGCAGGAACGGTCGGTACACGTCGAGCATCTTGCCGAGTTGGTGCAGGCTGCGCCGCGACTGGGTGGCGCGCTTGCGCCACTGCGCGAGGGTCGGAGCGATCGCGTCGGCCAGCCACCGTGTGGGCTTGGGCCAATGGGTGCGGATCTCGGCGTGCCGGAGCGCGTCGACAACCTCCCCAACCCCCGATGCCAGCGCCTCAGGATGCAGCGGGAGCAAGTCGTTCCAACGTGTGCCGCGAACGTCGATCTGGGCCTCGATCTGGTCTCGCAAGGTCGCGCTCGGACGTCGGGCGTGCCGGCGCCGTTCCAAAGCCGAGAGCTCGATGATGCGCTCGAAGGTGACGGGGTTGACGTCGGACGACGCGAACTGCCAGACGCCCTCACCGTCGCCCGCCAAAAGCGCGGCGAGCGCGACGCTGGTCCATCGCGCGACCGCGTCGACCGGTACGACGTCGAACAGGTGCGCGCTGTCGGCCGGGAGCTCGGGGAACGCCGTGCCGCAGTACCAGAGGATCGGTGCGGCGGTGTTCAAGCCCTCGTTCCACCCCGCGAACGGCCAGGTTCGTGCGCACTCCACGACGCTCGGTCGCGCGATGGCGAGGCGGATGTCCCGGCGCGCTGCGAGCAGGTGCTCCGCCAGCCCCTTCGTGAAGGTGTAGAGGTTGGGCCAACCGAGGAGCCGCGCGCGCGCGACCGCGCGGTCGATGCGTTCGGTCGGGTCGCTGACCTCGCGGATGAGGTCTTCCAACGCGGTCAGTTCAGCCAACGGGTCGAAGGGGCGTCCGAGGGGCGAATGGCCGACGCGCAACGTCTCGGCCACGTTCCCTTCGGCCATCCCAGCGACGAAGCACGTCGAGATGTGCAGCAAGGCCGGCGACCGAAACGTCGCGACGACGTCCGCGACGTTGAGCGCACCACGCACGTTGGCCGGGACACCGCGACGGGGGTCGGGCTGAAAATCGGTGAGTCCAGCGAAGTGGAGGGTCGCGTCCACCGAATCGGCGAGTGCGTCCCGGGTCTGCGCGTCCATCCCGAGGCCAGGTTGCGCCACGTCGCCCGCGACGACGTCGATCCGAGCCGCGATGAACGACGCGTAGTCGGCTCCGAGACGCTCCTTGAGGGGGCGCATCGCGGGACTGGTGGCGAGTACGTCCGCCATCCGCGCCTGAGCCGTCCGCCCGCGATCACCGCGCACCAGCAACGTGACGCGTCCCACGTTGGGGACGTGCGCGAGCAAATGGCTGAGCCACACTTTGCCCACGAACCCGGTCGCGCCGGTCACGAACAGGTGGCGACCCTCGAGGGTTTGAGAGACGTGCATCATCGGGTCCTCACGCGGTGACCACGGGCCAGCCGAGCGCGTCGGCCGTGCGCCGGAGCGCGGCATCTGGGGAGGCGGCGCAGGGCCGGGCGACGCTCGCGAGCATCGGGATGTCGGTGGAGCGGGCGCCGACCGCGATCGCACCGTCGAACGAGGCTCCGTGGTCGCTCGCCCACCGCGCGAGCACGGCGCGGTCGGCGCGCCCTGCGAGGAACGGCCCCGTGGCGTCGCCCGTCAACCGGTCGTCGAGGGTCGTCAACGTGGGGGCGATCAGGCCGGCCGCGCCGGTCGCGCGCGTGAGGTCGCCGAGCGCCTCGCGGGGTTGGTCCGAGAGCAGCACGACGGCGCATCCCTGTGCGTGGGCGTGTTCGAGCGCGCGCCACCCGGCCTTCGGACGCCCCGCGCGGACGAGGTCGTCGGCGGACGCCTCGCAGAGGTACGCCCACCGGTCGGCGGAGCAGCCCTTGAGCGCCCGCCACCGGAGCGAGGCCGCGACGTCGGCGTTGGCGCGTCCCACCCATCCGGCGGCCGGAGCCACCCACGCCGTCGCGAGTCGGCCCCAGCGGCCGAACACGTCGCGTTGCTGCAGCGCGGCCCACGCCGCGAGGCCGTCGGCGTCGCGCGCGACCAGAACGTGCTCTACCCGAAAGAAGGCGACGGGGCGCATCGGGACCTCAGACTAGACTGACATGTCAGTCTAGTTGGGACTAGCCGGTTGAGCCCGCCCGGTCAACGGACTCCCGCGCCCCTGAAGCGCGGCGCATCGCGACCGTTCACGGGGCCGGTTCGGCGTCCTTCGCGGTGGGGTCACCGGCTTCGTCGCGATTTTTGGCGGCTGGGGGCGCCTTGGCTGACGCCGCGGGCGACGGCGGTGCCTTGGTGGTCGGGGGCGTAGGGGCCTCAGGACCCGGACCCGCCGGGGCCCGTCCCGCCGCATCCGTCTGCGGAACCGGGGCAGAGACAGGCTCCTGCGAGACCGCCACCGCGGCAGGCGCGACGGGCGCTGGCGGCATCGAGGGCTCAAACCCGTCGTCGGCGGGCTGGGGCGGCGCTTCCGGGAGCGGCTCTGGCGGTCCCGCGGGCGCCACGACGAACGCGTCCGCGTTGTCGGTGCCGATCAGCGCGCCGAGCGTGGTGGAGGTGGCCCACGCCATCCCGACGAAGGCGGCGCTGGCGGTGAAGATCCAAGCGAACAGGCGCGTGGTCCAACGGACGACGGTCGCGGTGGCAGGACGCATCACGGGCTCTCCTCGTGGGTGAGGCGCGCGACGGCGTCGGCGCGGTGGGGCCAAGCGTAGAACGGGCCGCGCGGTCGCCCGTCGAGGCTCCAACTGCGGTAGGGCGGCGCCCCATCGACGAGCCGGGACGCCCAGGCTTGGACGGACGCCACGGGCGCTGCCGCCGTCGCACCGGCAGCGAGCCGCGCTCGGAGGGCGTCGTCGTCGTCGAGGCGCTGCATGGCTTCGGCGAGGGCCGCCGCGTTGCCCGGCGGGACGAGGAGCGCGTTGACGCCGTGCCGGAGGTGGTCGACCGTCGCCGGTGTCAGCGTCGCGATCACCGGCCGACCGGCGGCCAAGGCGAGCGAGATCACGCTGATGCCGGCCGGGCACTGATCCTCGGGACGCAGTGGCAGGACGACGTACCGCGACGACGCGATCGCGGCGTAGAACTCCAGAAGGCGGACGCGCCCGTGGTTGCGAAGCGGACGCGGTACGGCGTCGGAGGCGTGCACCACGAGCTCGGCCGCAGCCTGCGGACCGCGGCGTGAAACGGCTGCCGCGAGCGTGCTCCAATCCCGTTGGTGCGCACCCCCGGCGAAGGCGGGCATGTCGCGCGTGATCGGAGGGCCGGGGGGGAAGTGCGGCAGGTGGACCGGGTAGGGCATCCACGACAGTTGACGCATCGGCACACGAGCACGGGCGTAGGTGCGGACGGATCGCGGGTAGATCGCATGGACCTCAACACGCTCCCCCGGCCAAGCGATGTGCGCACCCGGTCCGTCGAGGCGGGGGAAATGACCCGTCCAACGGGCGTAGCCCGTCATCAGATGGAAGTCGGCGACGATGACACGGGCCGTCGCGCGCAACGTGGGGTGGGTCAAGACGTGAAACGCCGTCTCAAAGCCCGCCGCGATCACGACGTCGCAGTCGGACCAATCCGAGCCGGCCAACCATGCCGGTGCGGCGGCGCGCACGTGCTCGGCACACGCAGGGACGTGGGCGAGGGCTTGCAGCGCGGGCACAGGGGCTTCGAGCCGATCGCCTTCGGGGAGCCACGCGATCGAGGGCGGAGCGGGTCGGCACGCCCACGGGTTGGAAGGGTCGTGCCACAGCGACGCGAGACGTGCGTCGACGCCCGCATCGCGCAGCGCTTCGACCAACGCGGGGAAGGTGGACAGCGCCGAGATGTTGTCGGTGCTCTCGCCGACGACGACCGCGACGCGCGATCCGCTTGGGATGCCGACAGACGACGGCAACGGTTCGGTGTTCACCGGTGCGAACGTCTTGTGCAGCCGGAGCGGAACGCCATCTTCGCGACGTAGGGGGGGCGTTTCGGCCGAGGCGCCTGGCGTGACACCAAGATCCCAGCCTCCCATGTGGGAAGGCAGATCCAGCGCGGGGGCACCCCAGCGGCCAACTCTAGGCCGAGGTCAGGCAGGCCCCCGGCAGCCTCGACGGCGCGCCACACGCCGTCGACGTCGGCTCCAGCGGGCGTCGCCCACGTGCCGTTCGCGACCGCAGGCATCGCGACGCCGGCGCGCAGCAGGTCGAGCAGCGTCGCGTCGGCGGGCTGGACGGGGGCATCGGAGGCCACCGGGAGGGGCGGCCACGTGGCGAGGCCGGCGGCGCTCACCTTGAGGTGGACGACGCGGCTGGCCTCCCAGGCTTCCTGGAGCGCGGCCTGAAGGCCACGCCGGGGCAGCCGATGGGCTGCAAGCCTCGCTGGATCCCGGTCGAACGCGGAGAGCGGGAGGAGATCGAGGCGCGCGGCGTGGTTTCGGATCGATGCGACCCAGCCGCCGAGGCTCGCTAGGGAAGCGGGCGTCAGGACGTAGCGGGCGATCGCGAGCAGTCGGGCCATGCGTCCTGCACGGTCCAACGTCTCCTGCAAGCGGTCGAAGGCGCCGTTGCGCCCGTCTGCCGCATCGTGGGTCGCCGCGTCCCCGCCCCACCACGTGAGGATCAACTGGGCGACGCCGGCATCGCGCAGGCGCTCGAGCGCAGAGGGCTCCTCCAGCCGCCAGCCGTTGCTCGCGAGGCGCACACGGCGGCCCGCAGCGGCGATGGCGGCGACGATGTCGAGGACGTTCGGGTGCGCCAGGGGTTCCGGACCGTCGAGGGTGACCCAGCCGCCGTCCGGAGCGGCTGCCAAGGCCTCGGCGACGATCAAGTCGCTCGGCCGAGGCGGGCCGACCGGCTCAGCGCTGGCCGAGAACCCGGGGTTGGGCTCGAACAGCAGGGCACGCGGGGGACTCAACGGCGCCCCTGGCACAGCCTCGGTCGCGTCGGCGTCACAGCTCGAGCGCGGTGGGGTCTTCGAGGTTGGCCGTCACGAGGTCGCTGGCGCGGTGGCCGCCGCGCTCGCGGAGGAACGTCGCCGTCTTGGCGTGCTGCCACGTCACGGCAAGGTCGAGCGCGGTGCTGCCGGCGGCCGTCATCGCGTCGATCTGCGCACCGGCATCCAGCAGCAGTTCCGCGATCGCGGTGTTGCCGTATTCGCTGGCCCAATGCAGCGGCGTGCGACCGGTTGCGTCGGGCGTGTCGGCGGCCGCGCCTTGGCCGAGGAGCCAAGCGATGAACTCGGTGTGGCCATACTCGCTGGCCCAGTGGATCGGCTGCATCGCGCTGTCGATCTCGGCGGCGTTGACGTCGGCGCCGGCGCTCACCAAGGCCTTCGCGACCTCGAGGTGACCGAACTCCGCGGCGAGGTGCAACGCGGTCATGCCCTGCTTGATCGTGCGCGTGACGTCGGCGCCTGCGGCGATCAACGCGACGGCGATGTCGGGGTGGCCGTGCTCGGACGCCCAGAACAGCGGCGTCATGCCGTCATTTTCGGCGGCCGCCACGTCGGCGCCCGCTTCGAGGAGGATCTGTACGCACGCGTAGTGCCCGCGCGACGAGGCCCAATGCAGCGCACTGCTCCCGGTGCGGTCGCGTTGGTCGAGGCTGGCTCCGTGGGCGAGCAGCGTTCGCGTCACGCCGTCATGGCCGTCGAACACCGCCCAGTCGAGCGGCGTCTGGCCGGCGCGGTCCGCGCAAGAGACGGTGGCGCCGGACGCGATCAGCGCCTCGACGATGTTGCCGTGACCCTTGCCAGCGGCGAGGTGCAACGCCGTATAACCGAGAGTGTTCGGGGCGGACGGGTCCGCGCCGTTCGCGAGGGCGTCGCGGACGCCCGCGAGGTCGCCGTCGTCGGCGGCGCGGTGCAGCGAGATGGCCATGGCGTGCTCCTATCAGTACCGGTGAGGGTTACCACGGTGCTTCGTCGCGCGCCGCTGCACGCGACCAGCCGAGACGGAGGGGGAATGACGACGGTGCAAGAGGCGCGCGCTGCGGTGGTGGCCGCGGAGGCTTTGGTGCGCCGAGGCGATTACCGCGAGGCCCTCGCCTGTCTCGCTGCGGCCGAGCCGGTGCTCGCGGCGGCGCTCGGGGAGGCGCACGCCGAGGTGGTGGAGGTCCGCTTGGACCAGCAGACCATCCGCGAGATGGCCGCGATGCACGCGTTTGGAAGGGCTTGGACGGAAGAGGTCGGCGTGACGTCGAGCACGGACGTGTGGGAGGGACCCAAGCCGCCGCGCTGAAGGCCTCATCGCGCCTTCGCCTCGCGGGTTGCAGCGTCGAGGCGGGCGAGAACCCAGCGAGCCAGCCGGATCGGCTTCTCGGCTTCGGCGGGGGTGACACGTACCGCCAGGCGCGCGATGCCGTGGCGCGGTTCGGACGAGAAGCGTTTGGGCGCCTCCGCGATCAACGCCTCGATCCCACTCGCGGGGATGCGACTTGCCGGGTGAAGCTCCAAGACGACGCGTGCGCGGCCCCACGCGACGCGCGCGACACCGAGCCGACGCGCCACCAGCTTGACGTCGAGCACGCCGACGAGGTTGCGTGCCTCGATCGGCAGCTCGCCGCCCGCCTCGAGTTCGAGCTCGCGTGCGGCGATCTCGAGGTTCTTCTCGTTGATCGCTTGGGCGAGTCGCTGGTACCACCCGAGGCGAGCGGTCATGTCCGGCAACAGGGACTCTGGGAGGAAGGCGGGGACGGGGATCTCCACGACGGGCTCGAGCTGTTCCCGTTCGGCGTCGCCACGAGCGAGGGCGACGGCCTCCTCCAACAGCGAGACCCACGTCTCGAAGCCGACGGCGTCGATGTGGCCAGACTGGCTCGCGCCGAGCAGGTTGCCGCCGCCCCGGTGTTCGAGGTCGGCCGCCGCCACGGCAAAGCCGGAACCGAGGCGCGTGTTCTCGACCAGAACCTGAAGACGTCGCCGGGCGTCGGGGGTCAGCGTCTCCGGCGTCAGCAACAGGCAGTTGCCGCGCACGTCGCTGCGTCCGACGCGCCCGCGGAGCTGGTAGAGTTGTGCGAGCCCGAACTGGTCGGCGCGGTCGACGAGCATCGTGTTCACGTTCGGCAAGTCGACGCCCGTCTCGACGATCGCCGTGCAGACGAGGACGTCGAACCGTCGCGCCATGAAGTCCACGAGAACGCGCTCGATGCGTTCGCCGTCCATTTTGCCGTGTGCCACTTCGACGCGTGCCTCAGGGACCCACGCGCGGACTTGCTCCGCGAGGGCCCCGAGGGACTCGATCCGGTTGTGGACCACATAGACTTGGCCCGCGCGGGCCAGCTCGTTGAGGA
>JBJONI010000261.1:0-2886 GCA_046051915.1 Pseudomonadota bacterium | reverse complement strand
CGGCGGGCCAGGCTGCATGGGTCGGCGCCGCAGCGACGATGGCAGCCGCCGTCGCTGACGCCGCCTATCTGGATCTTGGCACCGCGAACGCCACCGCGCTGAGCCTCGACGGCTACCTGGTCGACGAACAGGCGCTCGAAGCCGAGATCCTCGCCTGCGTCCCGGTGGAGCCGCTCGCCGACGCGATCGAGTTCAGCATCACGCGTAACTTCCCGTCCACGGCCATCGAAGATTGGGAGTACGACGGCCGAAAGGCCGGTTCGGAAGCGCTCGTCGACCCGCAGTGGGCCGCCGCCGAGGACGCGCTGGAGGTCGCCCTTGACGGCTACACCGCGGAGGCCGACGTCGCGGAGGACTGCGTCCTCGGCTTGAGCGAGGAGCCCGAGTTGGTCGTCGACCTGATCGAGCCTGCCCCTTACGAGGCGATCGAGGCGGAGGCCGCCGCGTGGGAGGCTGAGTTGGACACGCTCGCCGCCGGCTGCGAGGCCGCGCTGCTGGAGCGCTACAACGACTGGATCGAGAACGACCTGCCGACCGGTGCCCTCGCGCCGACCGCTTGGGCCGACGCCGAAGCGCATGCGATGGCGACGCTCACCGACCTCCTGGGCCCGACGCTGGTGACCGACCCCGAAGACGTCGTGGAAGCCGAGGCCGTCGGTGACCTGGCCACGATCGAGAACTCGAGCTTCGACGCGTGCGCGAACCCCACATGGACGATCCAAGTGAACATCGCGGGTCTCGGACTCGCCATCGGGACGCCGTTCGCCGACACCATCCGCGGCGCCGACGTGCCCGACGGCTTTGAGGTGATGGTCGGCCTGTGGGGCGATGATTGCATCAACGGTCTGCGGGGCCACGAGCTGATCCTCGGCGGCCGCGGGGACGACGAGATCCATGGCGGCGACCAACATGAGATCTTGCTTGGCGGGAGCGGCGACGACACGATCTGGGCCGGGGAGGGAGAGGACTATGCGTTCACGATCCCCGCGACGCCTCCGTTCGACCTCGTGTTCGAGATCGGAAGCCTCGCGTTCGGCGGTAAGGGTGACGACACCGTGCACGGCGGCGACCCCGAGGACGACGAGGACGATGAGACGACGTTCGGCTACATCGACCTGTTCTTCGGAGACGGTCTGTCGGCGAGCACCGTCGGCAACGACAGCATCGACGGCGGGGCAGGCATCGACTTCCTCTTCGGTCAAGGCGGCGACGACAACCTGCGCAACCGCCGAGCCGGCCGGATTCAGATCGCCGTCCCCGAGACGGCCGAGGCGCCCGCGACCACCAAGGACATCCTGTTCGGCTCGTTCTTCTTCGGCGGCCGCGGCGACGACGTGGTGGTCGGCAGCCGGAGCCACGACCTCGTGTTCGGCAACCGCGACAACGACGACTTGTCCGGGGAGGAGGGCGTTGACCTGATGTTCGGCGCGCTCGGCGACGACGCTGTCGCGGGCGGCGACTTCCCCGACTTGCTGTTCGGCGGGCGCGGCGACGACGTCGTCTCCGGCGGGGACGGACCCGACCTCGCGTTCGGCAGCCAGGGGGCCGACGAGGTGCACGGCGAGGCGGGCTTCGCCGATTTGCTGTTCGGCGGCGCCGAAGGCGACCTCGTCACCGGCGGCGACGGCATCGACGGGATGTTCGGCAGCCAAGGGGCCGACAACCTCTACGGCGGCGCCGGCGTCGCCGACCTGATGTTCGGCGGCGCCGAGGGCGACAACCTCTACGGAGAATCGGGTCAAGACCTGATTTTTGGCAGCGCGGGTCGCGACCGCATCGACGGCGGTGCCGATATCGATCTCGCGTTTGGCGGCGCGGATGTCGACATCGTCCAAGGTGGCGACTTGATCGACGTCCTGTTCGGCAACAAGGACGATGACTGGATCAACGGCAACAACGACTTCGACATCGCGTTCGGCGGCGACGGCGAGGACCGCATCTTCGGCGGCGAGGACGTCGACGCCCTGTTTGGCAACCTCGAGCGCGACTGCATCTGGGGCGAGAACGGGGTCGACCTCGGCTTCGGCAACGAAGGAGACGACCTGTTGTTCGGCGGCGCTGGCGTGGACCTGCTGATGGGCAACGACGGCAACGACCTCCTCCTCGGCGAGGGGGACCCGAACGTGCTCGCCGGCGGTGATGGCGACGACGTCCTGCTCGGCGGCGGTTCGGTCGACGTCGCGTGGGGCAACGCAGGCGTCGACCGCGTCTTCGGAGGCAGCGGCCTCGACCTGTTGTACGGCGGCGACGGCGACGACTGCGTCGATGGCGAGGACGGCTTCGACATCCTCGGCGGCGGCGACGGTGACGACCTGTTGCTCGACGGCGCCGTCGGCTTCGGCAAGGGCGGCAACGACGAGATCCCAACCACATTCTGTGGCTTTGGCGGCGATGGCGATGACGTGATCGCCACGTCCGGCGGCGGCCTGTTCTTCCTCAAGGGCAACGACGGGAGCGACGCGGTGTGGGTCGATGGTGTGGCGGGTTTGACGCTCGCGTTCGGCGGAAGCGGCGACGACGTCCTGAGCCGGACCGGCGCGACCACGGTCGGTGGCGGTGGCGCGCGCAGCTACCTGTTCGGCAACAGCGACAACGACAACCTCCAAATCTCGGGAGGCAAGGGCCGCGCGTTCGGAAACAGCGATGACGACGCCATGTGTGGCGACCCGGACGGCGGGACGAGCAACGACGACGAGCGAGACTTCCTCTGGGGCAACAGCGGCGACGACACGCTCGCCGGCGACAACAGCAACAAGAAGGACTACCTGAGCCGCGGCGCGGGCAACGACGCCCCGCGGATCTGGGACGGGTCCCCCTCCAGCACCTGGTTCAGTCTGCACGTCGCGCCCTCGTTCGGGACGTGCGCCCCGCCGCCTCTCGCCGAGT
>JBJONI010000260.1:0-3348 GCA_046051915.1 Pseudomonadota bacterium | reverse complement strand
GGTCGTGGGCGTCGATCAGGTTGACCGCGAGGAACAGGGGCTTGCCGGGGTCGACGCCGCGCAGCGTGTCCCGCAGCGCCGTGGCGAGGCCGTCCTGTCGAAGCTCCGCCATGTCCTTGGCGATACGGACGTGTCCAAATCCCTTCTGGAGGCCTGACTTGGACAACGCCGGGTTGGCGGCGACCAGCGCCGTCTCGTAGCCTCGGGCGGTGAACGTCTCCGCGAGGAGGGGCGGCAGGTCGGCGCGCAGCGTACCGCCGAGCCGGTCGTGGCCGTGCTCGTCGACGCGGAGGCCGGTGAAGTACGACGTGTGCGACGGCATCGTCCAGGTCGCGGGGCTGTACGCCTCACACGACCACGACGCGTCGAACGCGTCTCGGACATGTTCGAGGAACGGCGAGGTCGGACGCACGTACCCGCACAGGCTGAGATGGTCGGCGCGGACCGTGTCCATCACGATGAGCAGCACCGTCGCCGGCTTGTCCTTCGGGACCTCTGCGGGGTCGCGCCGTTGCGCGGCCTTACTGAGCGGCCGACCGTCGACGTCGGCCTCCGACGCGCGATCCGCACGCTCCGCGCGGCCCTCGTGCGATGCGTCGCCGCGTCGGTCTCGGCATGCCAACGCGAACAGCGCGACCCAACCCACCACGCGGCGCATGCGGCGACCCCCACTGGGGCGGTTATCCGTTCGTGCAGGCCGATACCAAGGAGGGGTCGTGGACGTGCTCACGCTGCCCGGTTTGACGCCGTACGCCGAGGCGCTCGCGGTTCAGGAGCGACTCGTCGAAGAGGTGGCCGACGGCGCTCGGACGAGCACGCTCCTGTTCGTGGAACACCCGCCGACGATTACCCTCGGCCGGCGCACAGGACCCGACGCGGTGGTCGATCCGGGCGGGGTGGACGTCTTCCCGGTCAGCCGCGGTGGAGAGGCGACGTGGCATGCACCGGGTCAGCGCGTCGTCTACCCGATCGTGGCGTTGCCCGAGGCGCGTCGGGACCTCCGGCTGGCGCTCGCGGCGATCGAGGACGCGGTGATCGACGCGCTTGGCGCCCTCGGCGTCGGCGCGCATCGTGACGCCCGAAACACCGGGGTGTGGATCACGGGACGTGACGGGGTGGCGCGCAAGGTGTGCAGCGTCGGCATCGCCTGTCGTCGTTGGGTGCTCTGGCACGGGCTCGCGCTGAATCACGACCTCGATCTCGACGGGTTCCGTCGGATTCATCCTTGCGGCTTTGGCGCGGACGTCATGACCTCGCTCGCCGCGGAGGGCTGGTCGATCCCGCGTGCGGCGATCGATCGCGCGCTCGAAGCTGCGCTGCGGCAACGGCTGGGCTGACCGGCGCCGGTCGGTGTGCGATACTCACGGCGCGGAGGCCGTATGCGCAGGGCTTGGGGATGGGCGGTGGTGTGGGCAGCGTCCGCCGCTTCGACGGCCTCGGCCCAGACGCCGCTGGAGCTCGACACGGTGCTGGTGGGCACGTTCGCTCATGGGTTGGACATCGCGCCGGAGGAGGCCGAAGCGTTCCGACAGGGCTTCCTGCGAGCGCTTGGCGACGACCACATCCTGATCGACATGGAGACGGTGCCGGGTTTTCGTGACGTTCCTTCCACGCTCTACTTGCAGGCTTGCCCCCCGGGTCGGCTTCCCGGCTGCCTCGCCGTGGTCGCCCAGCGCGTGGAGGTCGACTGGGCGGTGTCGGTCGAGGTGACGCGCGATCCGGACGATGGCGGCCTCGTCGGGGAGGCGGTGTACGTTCGCGTCGCGGACGGCGAGCTGCACCACCAACTGCCGGTCGACTTCCGCGAGGAACCCACCCGCGCCTACGCGGCGATGGCCGACGCCCTCGACCTCGTGATCGCCGAGACGTTCCGGCCGCTGGACATCAGCCGGCTGCAAGCCGCCGATCTCGACGCCGCGGCGAGGGCCCGACAGGCCGCGCTCGCGAGATCCGAGGTGGACGACGAGGCGTTGCGGGCGTTGGAGCAGTCCGAAGGCGAGCTCGTACGCGGAGAGATCCGGGCCGACGTCGCCCGCGTGACGTCGTTCCAGATCCGCCAACTCGCGTCGAGAGAGGGGGATCCGCCGTGGAAGCGGCTGCATCTGACGGCGTACCAGTACCGTCGGCAGAAGAACACCCGGATCCCGATGCGCGACTTTCAACGTCGCGCGGCCGGACGTCAGGCCCAGCTCCTCGTCGGGACCGGGGTGGGTGGCGGTGTGGGGCCGTACGGTCAGGCGTGGGAGGGCTGGTACCTCCTCGATCGGGCCGACTTGTCGGTCGTCGACCGCGCGACCTCGCTCGAGACGGTCCGGTCCGACGCGGACGCCGTGTGGACGGTGGAGATCGGCGCGGGCGTCCTTCCTTGGCTTTCCGTGCACCTCGACGGCGGGACGCGCGCATCGAATTGGACGCAGCGCCTGCAGCGCGTGGTGGAGGGGGACGCGTTCACGTTGGAGCCGACGATCGGTCAGGTCCTCGGCACGTGGCATCTCGGCGGGCACGTCGAGCTTGCGCCGTTGCCCACCTTCCCCGCGCGGCCCACGCTCGGCCTCGGCGCGGTGGCTTGGTGGGGCACCCGACCGGAGAAAATCCTCACGGTGGAGCCTCCCAAGGGCCTCTCGAACCTCGACGCCGTCCATCAGGTGCTGCTGCGTCTGTCGCCGGGTTTTGAGGTCGATGTGGGTCGACATCTCGCCCTGTGGGGCCGCGCCGACGTCGAGGTGCCCGTTGCCGGTGTGACGGTGCAGCGCGACGCGCAGCCGACGGGGCCCCTCGGTGAGGTGTTCCCGGAGCCCGGTGCGACGGGCGATGGCGTCGGGATCGCTGGGCGCGCGGGGATCACGGCGAAGATACCGCTACGCCGCCGTTGATCGGGCCGCTGGGAGGTTGCCCCCAGCCCGGTCGCCGGGTAGGTCGAACGCTTGGAGGCGACGCCATGAAGCCACGTCCCGCCAGCCTGTTCGTCGTCGCGCTCAGCGCCGCGTGTTTGCAGACCGTCGTCACCGACTTCGACCAGCCGCCGGTGGTGGTGTTGCAGGCCCCCCTCGACGGCGCCACCTTCGACGAGGGTGCGGCGATCACGTTCCGCGGCCGGGTGGATGACGACAGCCGCTCGGAGCTGCTGGAGGTCGCTTGGATCGACAACGGCAGCCTCGTCCTGCTCGAAGGCAACCTCGCGACCGCGGAGGGCGACGTCGTCTACACCACGGCCGACCTACCGATCGGGCCGCACGCCATCAGCCTTCGCGCCATCGACCCGGACGGCCTGACCCACGAGGTCAGCGTGGCGATCGAGGTTCTCGACGTGCTCGAAGAGCCGGTGGTGACGATCGTCCGTCCGACCTC
>JBJONI010000259.1:0-3616 GCA_046051915.1 Pseudomonadota bacterium | reverse complement strand
CGCGCGACCGCCGAGGACGTGCACGTGCAGATGCGGGACGGTCTGCCCGCCGTGGACGCCGTCATTGACCACCAAGCGATAGCCGGAGGCGGCGATGCCCTCGATCCGCGCCACCTCCGCCGCAGCGGCGAGGACGTCGCCCAACAGCGCCGCATCGTCGGGTGACGCGTGCGAGATCCCGGGCAGTGGCTTCTTCGGGACGACCAACACGTGCACGGGCGCTTGCGGCGCGATGTCGCGAAACGCGAGGACGGTGTCGGTCTCGTAGACGATCGCGGCGGGGATTTCGCGCGCGATGATGCGTTCAAACAGGGTCATGATGGCTCCTTGCACGATGCGCGCACCCACGAGACATACGCGGCGAAGCTCGCGGCCTCGTCGACCGCGACGGCGACGACTTGGGGCACCTCATACGGGTGGTGGGCGACGATCCAGTCTCGTGCGGCGTCGGCCGTCGCGGTCTTGACCACCAGCTGGACCTCGTCGTCCTCGTGCACCACGCCGTCCCATACGTACGTCGAACGCACCACGGTCGACCGTTGGACGCAGGCTGCGAGACCGGCCTCCACCAAGCCGTGCGCGAGCCGTTCGGCGTGATCGGCAGGAGCGGTGACGAAGACGACGTGCACAGCGCCCCCGGTCCCTAGTAACGCAGCCGCACGGGCAGAAGCAGGCTGCTCGCATCCGGGAGACGAACCGCGAGAAAGAAGGTCTTTCCACGCATCACGCTGACTGTCGAGTTGAGGATCCACATCGAACCGTTCCACAGCTCCACGCGGAGGCGCCCCTGCACGGTGTCGTGTGAAAGCAACGTCAGCCGCAACGTGCGTCCGCCCATCAGGAGCAAGTCGCGTTGCTCGCCGTCCGCCAGCTCGGCGTCGTGCTGCTCGAGCAAGCGGACATGGGAGAACGGCATGTTCTTCAACGAGGGCAGCTCAGCGAGCAGCCGGGCGTCGGTGACCGCACCGGGTTGGTTGTCGGCCAAAAGGATCCGAACGTCGACGTCGACGCGACCCGACATCGGAACAGCCAGCGGCGCCCCCGCGGCGGGACCCGTCTGCGCCATCGCGTGCGGTCCGCCGAGCACGCCGAGCAGGCCAGGCAGGGCGACCGCCATCATGGTCCACATCCGCTTCAAGCGCCCCCCTCGGTCACCCAGATGATCATCGCCGCGTCGTCGGTGGAAGGAACCTCCACGAATACGGCCGCATTCCCCGCCGTCGCGATCTCGTCGACGTTCACTTCGCCGGCGTGGGCGGCGTCCATCACTGGCATCGGCGCCGGTCCCGCGAGCTCGATCGCGGCAGCGACCTCGGCCATCATCAGCGGGTCAGGGCCGACCCACGCCGGGACCCAGATCAGCGAGACCGCGGCAACAGCGAGCCCCGACATCCCCGACACGCCCGTGAGCCAGCGCCACCCACGGTTGGCGGCGGGCCGCGCGGCGGGCGCGGGCGCGACGCGCACCGCGGCGAGCGCCGCCATCACGCCGTCCGCCACCTCGGCACGGCCCGCGCTCGCCCGGAGCGCCTCCGCGAGCGTCGGCGGAGGGACAACCGCCGCAAGCACCGCGTCTGCCACAGCCACGCCCGGCAGCGCGACCGCCCGACAAACCAAACGGCCGACGGGTGCCCACCCGTCAACGACGCCGAGCCTCGCGAGGACCGGTTCGACGACGTCGACCGCTCCGGCGGCCCTCCGGACGGCCTCCCCGATCGGCGAGGCGGCCATCGCGACACCCTGCCCTGCCGCGTCGCGCACGGCCGCCGCGATCGGCCACGGCGCAGCCATCAGCCGAGCGAAACCGCGAGGATCCGCCACCAACGCCGAGGCAGCGCCCTCGTCGAGCACCGCGGCCAACGCAGAGACGTCGGCGTCGGCGACGGGCGCCTCGTCCGTCGTCCAGGTCGCGAGAAGCCGCTCGGCGTCAGCCATGGGCGCCTCCGATCCCATCGACGAACGAGCGCCCCGCTTCTTCAACCGCCACCGAAAGAAGGCTCATGTTGCCCCCCCGAGCCCATGGCGGTGTTCGGCGAGCAGCGCCTGAAGCTTCTTGCGCGCGTAGAACAGCCGGCTCATCACCGTCCCCTCGGCGACACCCACGATCTCGGCGATCTCGCGGTAGGACATCCCTTCGAGCTCGCGCAACAACACCACCTGCCGGTGCTCCTCGGGAAGCGCGTCGAGCGCCCCGAGGATGGCCGCGTGCAGCTGCTGTCGTTCGAGCGCTTTGCTCGGGATCTGAACGTGCGCGGAACCGGTCGACGTCGGCGCCGGGTCGCGTTGCGCGACGTCGTCCTCGACGCCGAGGACCGGCCCCTTTCCGCGGCGTCGGCAGAAGTCAATCACGAGGTTGTTGGCGATGCGGTACAGCCAGGTCGAGAAGCGCGCATCCTCACGGAAGCCATCGAGGCTCCGGTAGGCCTTGACGAACGCCTCCTGGGTCAGCTCGCGCGCGTCCTCGCGATGGCGGACCATGCCAAAAATGAGCTGGTAAATCCGATCTTGGTAACGCTCGACCAACAGGCGATAGGCCTCGCCGTCGCCAGACCGCACCGCGGCGATCACGTCTTCGTCGGTCTCCATCGGCGCCGAGACCACCATGCCGACGAGGCCCACGAGCGCGGCGGTCAGCGGCAGCAACCAGCTCGCGTCCATCGCGCCTCCCCTCACCGCGCCCTACGACGGGTGCCCGACGGCGTCAACCGTGGGCTTCGTTCCACGTAGCACCGACCGCCGACGACACGGCCAGCGGCACGGTGATCCCCGGCTCGTCCTGCATGGCGGCGACGACCGCAGCGCGCACCGCCTCGACCGCCGCGTCGGGCACCTCGAACAGCAGCTCGTCGTGGACTTGCAGCACAAGGGTTGCCCCGAGGGCGAGCGCGTCCACAGCGGCCTCGGCGCGCAGCATCGCGCGCTTGATCAGGTCTGCCGCGGTTCCTTGGATGACGGTGTTCACCGCCTCGCGTTCTCCCGCCGACCGTTCTTGGAAGGCCGCGCTGTGGATCTCGGGAATCATCCGACGACGACCGAACAAGGTCTCGACCCACCCCGTGCGCTTCGCCTCGGCCTTGGTCGCCTCGATCCAACCTTTCACGTTCGGCATCCGCGAAAAATACGCCTCCACGTAGCCCTGGGCCTCGGCACCCGAAATCCCGAGCTCGCGGGCGAGGCGGAACGCGCTCATGCCGTAGAGCAGGCCGAAGTTGATCGCCTTGGCCGCGGAACGTTGTGCGACGGTGACCTCGCCGGCCGGCACACCGAACAGCTCGGTGGCCGTGCGCGCGTGGATGTCGGCGCCCTGCCGGAACCCTTCGAGCAGCACCGGATCCTGGGTGACATGGGCCAGCACGCGCAGTTCGACCTGCGAGTAGTCGGCGCTCACGAAGCGATGCCCCGGCTTGGGGACGAAGCACGCACGGATCCGACGCCCCTCGAAGGTGCGGATCGGGATGTTCTGCAAGTTCGGGTCGTTGCTCGCGAGGCGTCCCGTCGCGGCCACATCCTGCAGGAACGTGGTGTGAATCCGCCCGTCGTCGCCCACGAAGCCCGGCAGCTTGGTCAGGTACGTGCCGCGGAGCTTGTCGAGCGCGCGGTATTCGAGCACACGCGC
>JBJONI010000258.1:0-6051 GCA_046051915.1 Pseudomonadota bacterium | reverse complement strand
GCTGCGAGGGCTGGCGCAAGCCCACGTCGCCCTCGGTGGGCACCACGCGGTGGACGCGCTGGTCGCCGAGATCGAGGGTCCGTTCGAACCCGCGGCGCTTCGGTGCGCGGTGACCGCGCTGGCGCGTCGCTACCCGGCGCTGGCCTGCCGCCTCGTCGCGACGCCCGAGGGCGTTCGGCTCGACCCGGACGCGTCGGGCGTCCCGCTGTCGATCGAGACGGGCGCGTGGCGCGAGGTGCTGGCGCGTGCTTGCGCGGCGCCGCTGGGCGACGAGACGCCGGCCGGGCACGTGATCGCCGTCCCGAGCACCGACGGCTTCACGCTGCTCCTCCTTGCGCACCATGCGATCGTCGATGGCAGGACGCTGTCGGTGCTGCTTCGCGACCTGCTGGTGGCGTTGGCCGGGACGCCGCTGGGTCGGCCGTGGACGGTGACGTCGTGGATCGACGAGGTCCCGCTCCCGGCCTGGCTTCGCGTCGCGCGTCCTTGGCTTCCGGCGGCGTGGGCGTGGCGGATGCGCCGGGCCAGGGCTGCCCTACGTCCGCTTCCGCGTGCGCTCGCCGCAGGAGAGCCGGTGCCGGCGGTGATCGAGGCGTGGGTCCTGCCTGCGTGTCTGATGGACGCCCTCCGGGAGCGGGCGCGCCGCGAGCAAGCCACCGTCGGCGCGGCCCTCGCCGCGGCGGTTTGGGAGGCGTCGCGGCACGACCTCGGCGCGGGTCGCGGGATGCCGGTCGAGGCGATGGTCGATGTGCGGCCGCTGGTGCCGAACGCCTCGCCGGTGGGCTTGTATGCCGGCGGGGTGGCCGCGCTGGGGGCGGCGGCCCCCTCGGATGCTTGGTCGCGGGCCCGCGCGGCGCGTCGGGCGACGCAGCGGCAGATCGCGTGGCGCGTGCCGCTCGTGCCGCACCTGATTGCGGCGGACGTCCCCGATGCGCGCGGCTGGCTCCAACAACAAGGCTTTGACCTTGAGGATGGCGGTGGTCTCGGCGCCGCGTCGCAGGTGAGCAACGTCGGCGTGTGGGATCAGGCCGAGGCGGTGGCGCCGTTCGTCGTACGCTCGCTGTGGTCGTTCGCGGCACCGCTCCGCGGTGGTCCAGCGCGCATGGCTTGGTTGCGAACCGTCGAGGGCCGCGGGTGCATCAGCGCGACGGGCCACGGCCTTGTGACTTGCCCCGACCGCCTCGCGGGCTGGTTGGGGGCGATCGAAGCAGAACTCGTTCGGATGGTGCGCGCATGAACCCAGACACGCTGGCCGTGAGCCATGAGCGACACGCGGGCCCTCGTACGTCGCCCCCGCGGCGCATCGCGGTGGTCGGGGGTGGGTTTTGCGGGGCCGCGCTCGCGGTGCATCTGACCCGTCGCCTTCATGGAGAGGCCGAGGTGGTGCTGTACGAGCCGGCGACGGACGTCGGCCGGGGCGTCGCGTTCGGCACCGACAGGCCAGAACACCGGCTCAACGTGCCCGCCGATGCGATGTCGATCGACCCGGCTGCACCGCACGACTTCATCGAGTTCGCCGCGAGCCGCGGGGTGGTGTTGGCGCCGACCGATCTGGCGCCACGGCCGCTGTACGGCGACTACGTCCACGCGCGCTACCAAGCGGCGGTCGCGGCCCAACCGCAACGGGTCCGTCACCTCCGTGCGCGCGCGACCGCGCTGGCGCCGGTGGCGTCGGGGCGATGGCGCGTCACCGCGTCCGACGGCGCGACGGAGGACGTCGACGAGGTCGTCCTCGCCACGGGACACGGGCCGACGAAGGTGCCGGCGCCGTTTGCTGGCGTCGCCGCGCATCCCGCGCTCGTCGCCGACCCCTGGGCGGACGTGGGCGCTTGGGCGCGGCCGGTGGACGGGCGCGTGCTCGTGGTGGGGACGGGCCTCAGCGGCATCGACGTCCTGGCCTCGTTGCGCGAGGCGGGCGTTGCCGGCCCGATCCACGCCACGTCGCGCGGGGGGCATTGGCCGCGCGCCCACCTGCCGGGCCTGCGCTGGCCGGGTCCCGCGCGCGTCCTCGACATCGAGCGTGCGCCTCGGACCGTTCACGCCCTCCAAGACTGGTTGGAGGGGCACATCGCCGCGGCGGTGATGGACGGGGTGCCGTGGCAGGCGGTGTTCGACGCGCTCCGGCCGCACATCGCCTCCCTGTGGCAGCGGTTGCCTTCGGCCGAGCGGACCCTGTTTCTGACCGAGCTGCGGCCGCAGTGGGAGATCCACCGTCACCGCACCGAGCGTTCGGCCGCCGAGCGCATTCGGTCTTGGCGCGACGAGGGTTGGCTGGTCACGCATGCCGCGGGCATCGGGGCCGTGACGGCGCGTGGTGACGCCCTTGAGGTGACGTTGTCGGGGCGTGGTGGCGCGTGGGTCGGGCGTTTCGCGCGCGTCGTCCTCGCCTGCGGACACGAGAGCGATCCGCGTCGGTTCCGGGATCCCCTGTGGGCGCAGCTGCTGGACGAGGGGTGGGCCGTCGCCGATCGCGACGGTCTCGGCGTGTTGACCGACGCGGCGGGAGCGCTCGGCGCACGCACGCGGCGCCCGGGTGGCCTGTGGGCGGTCGGGGGCTTGCTGCGACCGATGTGGTTCGACACCACGGCGGTGCCCGATCTCTCCCGGCAGGTGTCACGACTCGCGGACGTGCTCGCCGCCCGCGCCCACGCCGCCGTCGAGACCGTTCGCTAGGGGTTCCCGGCGCGTCCGGTCGTCGTGCTGGGCGCCGCCGCGTCACGGTCGCCGTTGTCTCGACCGGCGGCGCGTGCGCCTTCTTCGACGAGCGCGTCGTGCCGCGCCCAACGCATCAGGTGGAGCACCTGCGCTTGGTGCGCGCGGTCGAGCTTGCGCCATTGGGCCAGCACGTCCTGCTCGGCCTCGCTGAGGGCCGTCGGCGCAGGCGCCGGCGTGTCGAAGAACCGTCCGACGGGGACACCGAAGATCTCGGCGAGGTCGACGAGCATCCGAAGCGACGGGCCGGTCGTGCCCGTCTCGATCCGGCTGATCGCGGTCGGTTGCACATCGAGTCGTTCGCCGATCGATTCCTGGGTCAAACCGGCGGCGCGGCGCGCGCTTCGAATGCGCGCACCGATCGAAGCCAGAAGATCCACATCTCGCTTGCGGGGCATGTCCTCCCTTGCCGCGTTCCGGGCTTGAGGGGAAGGCACCAACTGCGCACGACCATCTTGCGCTATTGGGAAGGTTGTGGTAGCGTTCCGCCGGAGATTCCACCATGCGGATCCTGCCTGTTCTCCCCGTTCTGCCCGCGCTGCTCGCGCTCGGGTGCCAGTCCAAGATCACGGTCATCGCGACCAATGCAAAGCCTGTAGCCACGATCTTGGCCCCAACGACGGGCGACACCGCGGTGGAGGGTAGCACGTACACGCTGCGTGGGACAGCGGCCGATCCGACCACAGACCCACCCGAATTGGTGGTGAGATGGTTCGTCGACGACGTCGAAGTCTGCGCGGGCAGCGTGCCGGCAGAGGACGGCCTGACCACCTGCGACGTGGTTGTTCCGACCCAGACGGCGGCGATCCGGCTCGAAGTGATCGACCCGGACGGCGCGTCGGACGAGGCCACGGCGTCGCTCGGCGTGGAGGCCAACGCGGCGCCCACCGCGACGATCACCGCGCCGACCGAGGCCGCCGTGTTGTACGCCAACACGTTGATCACGCTCGACGGCACCGTCGCCGACGCCGAAACGCCCTCGTCCGCGCTGCAGATCGCCTGGGCATCGTCGCGCGACGGCGCGCTCGTCACGCCCGGCCCCGACTCTGAAGGCCGCGTCCTCGCGCCCGTGAGCCTCTCCCAAGGGGAGCACTTCCTCTCGCTGACGGCGACCGACGCCAACGGAAAGTCGGCCACCGACAGCGTGGTCGTGACGGTGGGTCCGCCGAACACGGCGCCGGCATGCGCGTTTTCGTCCCCGGAGGATGGCGGTTCGGGCGAGCTGGGAACGCTGGTTGCGCTCCGTGGGACCGCCTCGGACGTCGACGTCCCGTCGGACTGGTTGACGGCGACGTTCGAATCCAACCTCGACGGTGCGATCGGTACGGTCACCCCTTCGTCCTCGGGCGACATCGTCCTCGCCACGGGCGCGCTGAGCGCCGGCACCCACACGCTCACGTTGCGCGTCACCGACGAGGTCGGCGGCACGTGCACCGCGGTGCGGCTGTACACGGTGGGCACCGCACCTACGCTCACGTGGATCCAACCGGTCGCTGCCGCGGTGCTTCGGGCGGGTGACGCCGTCGTGTTCGAAGCGACCGTCGCCGACGCCGAAGATCCGCCGACCGCGATGGCGCTGCGGTGGACGTCGTCGATCGACGGCTTGATCTCCGAACAAGGCGCGGACTCGGGCGGCGTCGCAGCGTTTGAGGCCCCGCTGTCGCCGGGCAACCACACGCTCACCGTACGCGCGACCGACACCGACGGCCTGTTCGTGGAGCGCACCCGCAGCGTTCGCGTCAACGCCCCGCCGTCGGCGCCTGCGGTCGCCGTCACGCCCAACCCGGCACGCACCGACGATGCCCTGGCAGCGAGCGTCACCTCCGCCTCGGTCGACCCCGAGGGGAGCAACGTCACGCTGACGTGGCAGTGGTTCCGCGACGGGTCGCTCACCGGTTTTACCGGGACGGTCGTGCCCGCTTCCGCCACCACCAAGGGCGAGACGTGGACGGCGCGGGCCACCCCGAGCGACGGCACGCACGCGGGCAACCCGGGCGAAGCCACCGTGGTCATCGGCAACACCACGCCCGACGTCACCAGCGTCTCCATCACCCCAGCGAGCGCGCCGGTGGGCGCCTCGGTCACGTGCGCCGCTTCGGCAGTCGACCCCGACGAGACGCCTGTGGTGACCTACGCCTGGACGGTCAACGGCGCGTCGGTGGCGACGGGTGCTGCGTACACGCTGGGCAACGCGGGCGAAGGCCGCGGCGCGACCGTCGTTTGCACGGCGACCGCACGCGACGGCGACGGCGCGACCGACGTCGGCACGGCCAGCGTCACCGTCACGAACACCCCGCCGACGCTCGCGTCGGTCTCGCTGGCTCCACTCGACCCGGTGGCGGGCGACAGCGTGGTGTGCGCGGCGTTTGGGGCCGATGACGCGGACGGGGATGCAGTGACCGTCGCCTACGCCTGGACCCGCAACGGTCGCGCGGCGGGGTCCGGCGACACCTACACCGGCGACCTGCAGTCCGGCGACGTTCTGAGTTGCACGGCCACGCCGAACGACGGGGTCGCCAGCGGCGCCCCGCTCTCCGCCTCCGTCAGCGTCGGCAACACCGCGCCCGAGCTGTTCGGCCCCGTGGTCACCCCGGCGAGTGGCCCCGTGGGCACGGTGCTGACGTGCGCGGCGAGCGCGAGCGACGTCGACGGCAGCAACCCCGTCGTCACGTACCGTTGGACGAACGCCGGGGTTCCCGTGGGCACCGGCGCGACGTACACGGTCGCGGTGACCGACGACCCCGGCGACGCGCTGACGTGCACGGCGACGGCGGACGATGGGGAGGGGGGCGTCGACGAGGGCGCTGCAAGCGCGACCGTCACCAACACGCTCCCCGTGGTCGCGAGCTTGACCCTCACCCCGCTGCAGCCCACCCGCAGCAGCGTGCTCTCGTGCAGCGCGACAGCGTCCGACGCCAACGGCGACGTACCCGCGCTCGCGTTCACCTACACGATCGACGGAGTGCCCGTGTCGAACACCACCACCCAAGCCGCGCGCGCCACGCTGCAAGCGGCGTTCCTCGCCGGGCAGCTCGTCGCCTGCACGGTCACCGCGACCGACAAGGACGGCGGCACCGACACCGACACCGCTTCGGTGGTGATCGGAAACAACGGCCCGACCGTGGGGTCTGTGAGCCTGAGCCCGACGGCGCCCCGCACCAACGACGTGCTGACCGCGACGGCCGGCGCGACGGATCCCGAAGGCGACGCGCTGACGCTGACCTACGCTTGGTCGGTGAACGGCGTGGTCGTGCAGAGCGGTGCCTCGACGACGCTCGACGGCGCGGTGCACTTCGACAAGGACGACGTCGTGAGCGTGCTGGTGACGGCGGACGACGG
>JBJONI010000257.1:0-12191 GCA_046051915.1 Pseudomonadota bacterium | reverse complement strand
CGGAGCGCACGAACAAGCGCTTCCACTACGTCTCGCGGGGTCTCCCCGCGAAGCGGCTGTCGACGGCCTTCGACTCGGTCACGCTGTACGGCGAGGACCCGGCCCACCGGCCGGACATCTTCGGAAAGGTCGGCGAATCCGGCGTCAGCGTCCCCCACCTCGACGACATGAAGCGTCTGTACGCGGGGTTTGACCTCTGCGCGCCGACGACGTCCGTGAGCATGACGATCAACGGCCCCGCCCCGATCCTGCTCGCGATGTTCATGAACACGGCGATCGACGACCGCATCGCACGGTTCGAGGCGCAGAACGGCCCTGCCGACGCGGCGACCCGGCAACGCCTCGCGCGCGAGGCCGTACAGACGGCGCGCGGGACGGTGCAAGCGGACATCCTCAAGGAAGACCAGGCGCAGAACACCTGCATCTTCTCGGTGCCGTTCGCCCTGCGCATGATGGGCGACATTCAAGCCTGGTTCGTCGAAAATAAAGTCCGGAACTTCTATTCGGTGAGCATCAGCGGCTACCACATCGCCGAGGCCGGCGCGAACCCGATCACCCAGCTCGCGCTCACCTTGTCGAACGGGTTCACGCTCGTGGAAGCGTACCTCGCCCGCGGGATGCACATCGACGACTTCGCGCCCAACCTCAGCTTCTTCTTCAGCAACGGCCTCGACCCCGAGTACACGGTCCTCGGCCGCGTCGCCCGTCGGATCTGGGCCGTGACCCTGCGCGACCGCTACGGCGCGGGACCGCGGAGCCAAATGCTGAAATACCATATCCAAACCTCGGGAAGGTCGCTGCATGCCCGAGAGATCCAGTTCAACGACATCCGGACGACGCTTCAAGCGCTCCTCGCCCTCTCCGACAACTGCAACTCCCTGCACACCAACGCGTACGACGAAGCGATCACCACGCCGACCGAAGAGAGCGTGCGCCGCGCGATGGCGATTCAGCTGATCATCAACCGCGAGCTCGGCAGCCAGTTCAACGAGAATAACCTACAAGGAAGCTACTTCATCGACGAGCTCACCGACCTCGTCGAAGAGGCGGTCCTCGCAGAGTTCGAGGCGATCGACCGACGGGGCGGCGTCCTCGGCGCCATGGAATTGCAGTACCAACGCAGCAAGATTCAAGATGAATCGATGAAGTACGAGCACAAGAAGCACGATGGCTCGCTCCCGATCATCGGCATCAACACCTTCCTCGATCCCAAGACCAACCACGACGCCTGGGAGCCCGAGACGCCCGAGCTCCGCCGCGCAACGGCGGCCGAAAAGCAGGCGCAGATCGACTCCGTCCGCAGCTTCCAAGCTGCGCACGCCGCGGAGGCGCCCGATGCGCTCCAGCGTCTGCAGGCGGCCGCGATGGCCGGCGAGAACCTCTTCGGCGCGTTGATGGACACGGTGCGCGTAGCGACGCTCGGTCAGATCACCGCCGCGCTGTACGCCGTCGGTGGTGCCTACCGAAGGAACCTGTAGACGCCGCGCTAGATCACGCCGGACGCACGCAGCGTCGCGAACACGATCGCGAGGCAGACGAACACCACCCCCGTGGTGATCGCGGCCCACCAAGCCGTCTTCCGCCAACCGCCCGCCACCTCCAAAGGCGGCGGCGCGACGGCGATCGGTCCGCCGCCCGTCCTGTGGCTGGCAACCGCGCCACGAAAGCGCCCGGGCGCGATGTCGACGTCGGCGGACCAAGGGACCCGCGCGCGCCCGACGTGGACCCCAACCGGGCGGTGACGGCCCGTATGCAAGTCCACCCGCAGGACGTCGGCCCCGTCCACCGCGAAGAACACCACCCCGCGCGCCCCGCCAGCCACCCCGATCAGCGGGCGGCCGAGTCGCACGGAACCCAGCTGATCCCTACCGTTCCCGCCGAGCAGGAGCACCTCGCGTGGCCCGGTCGCGAGCGCCCAACCGGCGCCGCCCTCGACCGAGGCGACGTCGAGCACGTCCTCCGGGAGCGAGGCCCAGGCCTGCACGGCCGTCGTCAACCCGGCATCCCACAGCCGCACGCGGTGCCCAACCAGGGTCGTCCACCCCCCGTCGGGTCGAGCGACGACCCGGGATGGACGCCCGCCGACGCGGACGCGCGCCTCGCTGACGGCTTCCAACCCGTCCTCCAAGCGGACCGACGTGAGGGTACCGCCCTCGTCGACGGCCGCGAGGTGACGGCCGGAGGCGTCCAGCGCGACGTCGACCACGCCGGTGATCGCGATCGTACAGCGCGGCGCGTGGCCGTCGAGCACGCGCACCTCGTCCGCAGATCCCACGACCACGCACCGGCCAGCGACCGCCAACGTCCGACCCGCGGACGCGAGCGGGCGCGAGCGCCGCAACAGGACGCCGTCGTCGCGCCGCAACTCGAACAACGTGCCCTCTTCATCGAGGGTCCAGACCGCGTCGTCCGAAACCCCCACAGCGCCGAGGCGCATCGGCGCCATCCAACGCCACCGCGCCTCGCCGTCGCCGCCGTTCCACGCGTAGAGTTCCGGCCCGTCCATCAGCACGACCAGCCGCGCCTCGGCGTCGGTGGTGAGTTGCTGGGCCTCGTCCACGCCCCGGCGCTGCACCCAGCGCGTGGGCCTACCCACGGCGATCCGCGCTCGGCCAACGTTCGTGGAACAAGTCCGCCTCCTCCGTCACGAACGGCTCCATATCTTCCGTGTTCACCGGCGCATCTTCGGACGCCTGCAAGCGGCGCGCGGCGCGCAGGTCCTCCGACGAGATCTGGAAGGTCGACGTTGCACCGGCCCAAGCCTCAAGGGTCGCCGAGGCCGACGCCCCTAGCCCTGACAGGGCGTCGTGAGGGTCGCCGGTCGCGGCCCCCACAGCCGGCCGCAACGGGGCCAAATCCAGCGGCGCGCGCAGGGTCTCCCCAGCGAGCACGGCGCGCACGAACCCCTGCGACGGCGTCCCCGCACCCACGACGTCCACATCGAGGGGTTCTGCTGAGAACAGCCTTCGCGACCAAGCGCGAGGCGAAACCCCGGCGATCACGCCCACGGCGTCGAGAGCCGACTGGGCCGAGGCAAAACTCGCCGGGCCGAGCCCGTAGCGCTTCAACACGGGAAGGATCGCACGCTGCACCAGCCGGCGCGCGTCGCGGGTCAGGTCTCCGGCGGACATGCCCTCGACGCGGCGATGCCAAGACCCCGGAACGCGGGCAGCATGCGCGGCATGGTAGGCGGCGATCGCCGGGTCGTCCGGCGTCCTCGCGTGTCGCGCCGCCGTCACGACCCACAGCGCCCGCCCCATCCTCCGCCGATGAAACACGGCCGCGACCGCACCGAGCAGCTCGTCCATCGCCCCGTCCGGGTCGTGCGTGCGGTACACGCGCCAAGCCGCTTCGGCGCCTGCCAGCGCCACCTCGTCCTCGCCTGCCCCCACGGCACACTGAACCAACGCGAGGAGGGCGTCGCCGATCGCAGGGTAGTGCTCGACCTCGAGCAGAACCTGCGCGGCGCCCAACGCGATCGGGATCCCAGCGCCGGCGCGCAGCCGCGCGCGCCGCGTTTGATGCAGCGCAGCGAGCGCACGGTCGCCCACGCGCATCGCGAGCTCTGCGCCCTCTGAGAACTGAAGATCAAGACGCGCGACCGGCCGGGGGTCGTCGTCGTCCACGAGCAGCAGGGCCCGACTTGCGAGGTCCGCACGACCCGACCGCCGCGCGAGCGCCTCGGCACGCTCGCTGCGGCGCGCCCGCCCCTCGGCCGTCGTCCCTTCTTCGATGGCGCGCGCCAACAACGTCTCGGCGTAGCCCGCGTCGTCCCCCGCATCACGAAAACCCGATTCCGCCCTATCGAGCGCGCGCGCGGCGAGCTCCGCGTCGCCCCGATGCCTCGCCAACTGCGCCAACAACAACCATGCCTCGGGCGACAGCCGACCGTCGAGCGCGGCGAGCAAGCCAAAAGCGCGTTCGAACATCGGGCCCGCCGCCTCAAGGAAGCCTCGCCGGAGCTGGATCTCCGCCAGACGGCAGATCGCCGTGGCCTCCGCCTCGGCCGCCGCACCTGTCCAAGCCGCGTCCCGTGCCGCGAGCGCGCGCCACGCGTCCACCTCCTGCTCGAAGTGCGACACCGCGGCGGCCAAGTCTCCATCGCGAACGGCGAGCCGCGCGAGCCCCCGCCAAGCCATCGCGACGTCGGCATCCGCGGTACCCGTGCCGTCGCGAAGCACCTCGCGGTACGCCGCGCGCGCGTCCGACGCCCTGCCTACGGCAGCCGAACGCTCAGCTTCGTAGAGGCGAAATGCGCAGGCGATCGCCGCAGCGTGGCCGTTAGGCACCAGCCCTCCCTAGCCGACGGTACCACGCGCCGCCGCGGTTCGCCCGCCTGTCGGCGAGGTCGACGCCCCCCACGACCCTCAGTGCTCGTCGGTCAGCAGCACCGACGCCGCGATCGCGCGCAGCGTCGGCTCGTCGACCTGACGCGTCTCGGCACAGAAGTGGCAAGCGATCTCGGCGCCATGGTCCTCGTCGGCCATCGCCAACAGGGCGTCCCGGCCGAGCGTCGCCAGCATCTCGTGCACCTTCTCGTCCGAGCAACGGCACCGAAAAACGAGCGGCGTCACCTCGAGCACCCGCAGCGTCGCGCCGCGCCACATCGCGGTGGCGCCCACCTCGGGAGTCGGCACGTCGACGAACGGGTCGGCGTCGAGCGCGAGGCGGAGCGCGGTCCACGCCTCACGGTCCAGCGTCGGTCGGCCGGGCTCGTCGGGCATCCGCTCCAACAACACGGCGCGGCCGTCCTCACGCAACGACACCGCGACATCCACCTGGTCCGACGTGCGCAAGTGACGTTCAAAGGCAAGTTCAAGGGTGTCCTGTTCGAACGCCGTCTGCCCCCGGTACAGCTCGCGGACGGCGTCGTACTTGATCGTCAGCATCTGCGCCGTCGCGAGACCCTCGACCCCGATCGCATGTCCAGGCGTCATCCGTCCCCGAAACGCCCCGGCGGCATCCACCTCCCCATAGAAGGAGAAGGTCGGGGCGAGACCACGGACCTGCAACGTGGCCCGCTCCTCCCCCTTGACCCACGCCGCGAGCAGCAGGTTCGCGAGGACCAACTCGCGGAGCAGGCCCGCCTCCGTCCCTGGGGTGACCCCATGGCGACGCGCCGTCTCCGCGATCACACCACGCGCCTCGACCCACACCACGCGGACGCCGCCATCTGCCCACCAAGCACGCACCGAGCGATCCACGCTTCCTCCACCCCGGCGACTTAAGGCTTCCGGACGCCGCGCGCGAGGCTTCGGGGCGGCCGGTGCCTCCCTGCGTGCCCAGCGGTTATCGTCCACGCATCCAACCCGCGCCCAGCGCTTGTCCGCCGGAACCCCCATGACGCAGCTTCCGCCGCCCCCCGCCTCGCTCCACCTCATGGGCATCGGCGGAACCGCCATGGGCGCCTTCGCCGGCATGCTTCAGGACCTCGGCTACCGCGTCCGAGGCTCGGACACCGCGCTCTACCCACCGATGAGTGACGTCCTCGCGCGATTGCAGATCCCCGTCCTCGAGGGGTTTGTGGCGAGCAACTTGGAGCCGCGGCCCGACCTCGTCGTGGTCGGCAACGTCATCCGCCAGACGTACGAGGAAGCCCAGGCGCTGCTCGCCTCCGACATCCCGTACACCTCGATGCCGCACCTGCTCGGCGAGGCGTTCCTCCGACCGGCACACAGCACCGTCGTGGCCGGCACCCACGGGAAGACGACCACCACCGCGCTCACCGCGTGGCTGCTCGACGTCGCAGGCCTCCAACCCGGATTTCTGATCGGCGGCGTCGCAGCGAACTTCGACCGCACGGCGCGGGCCGGCGCCCGCACACACTTCGTGGTCGAGGGCGACGAGTACGACACGGCGTTCTTCGACAAACGGCCGAAGTTCGTGCACTACCATCCGAACACGGCGATCCTCACGAGCGTCGAGTTCGACCACGCCGACATCTACCGCGACCTCGATCACGTCAAGGAGGCGTTCCGGACGCTCGTCGCCGACGTCCCTGAGGACGGCCTGCTGGTCGCGCGCTGGGACGACGCGAACGTGCGCGACGTCGCCACGGGGGCGAAGTGCGAGGTCTGGCGCTACGGGCCCACCCACGCATGGGACGGCCGCGTGGTGGAGATCGATCCCCAGACCGGGCGGATGCGGTTCCAGGTGCTCCACCACGGCAAGCCCCTGGGCACCTTCGAGACCTGCATGGTGGGCACGCACAACCTCTACAACCAGGTCGCGGCGGCCGCAGCGGCGATCCGCGTCGGGGCGACGCCGGAGCAACTCGCCGAGGGATTTGCCACCTTCCGTGGGATCAAACGGCGCCAGGAGGTGATCGGCGAGCCCGGTCACGTCACCGTCGTCGACGACTTCGCCCACCACCCCACCGCCGTGCGCGTCACCCTCGACGCCCTCCGTCAGCGGTTCGGCGGCCGACGTCTGTGGGCGGTGTGGGAACCACGCTCGGCGACGTCGCGACGCAGCGTGTTCCAGGCGCAGTACGCCGAGGCGTTTGACGCCGCCGATCAGGTGATCATCGCCGAACCGTTCGGCGCTTCGGCCCTCAGCGAGGGGGAGGCGTTCTCGTCGGGCGCACTCGCAGAGGCCCTCACCGCGCGCGGCGTCGAAGCGGTCGCGCTCCCCGACGCCGACGCGATCGCCGACGTCGTCCTCGCGCGAGCCCGCCCGATGGACGTGGTCGCGGTGCTGTCGAATGGCGGCTTCGGCGGCCTCCACAAGAAGCTGCTGGAAGGCTTGGAGGCCCGATTCGGCGCCGAGCCCACGTAGGAAGCGCCGACCGCATCACGGCGCTCGGGCTCGTCGTGGGCCTGGTCCTCGGCACGCCGACAGGCGCGTCGGCGGCGCCCGGATCTCCGCCCGAGGTCCCGGACGACGTCCGCAGCCGCCCGCTCGACCTCCGCGTCAGTCGCCGGGAAGCCGACTTCCTCCCCGGCGACACCGAGGTCGCGGTGCGGGTGGGCTTCGACGGGTACACCCCCGGTCCGTTCTCGCTGTTCACCTCGTTTCTGGGATGGACGGGCGTCGGCGTGGATGTGGCGCACGGCGTCGCGACCGTGAAGGACTTCACGTTCACCTTCGGCGGTGAAGCCCACGCCGCGCAAGCCGCGCTGCTCGCCGCGTTGAGCCAAGAGGTGGCGAACTACGACGACATCAAGTTCCGCTGGTCGATGTTCGAGGCCGGCGGCACGCTCCGCAGCACGGCCCATTGGACGCGCTTGCGCGGCGTCGATCCGTGGGTCGGGGCCGGCGTGGGCGGAGGCTACTACCAGCTCGATGCGCGCGTCGAAGGATGGCCCGCGGGAACGGCGGGACGGAGCGAGAGCCCGTGGGTCCGGGTCGAGCTGCTCGGCGGCGCCACGTGGCGTCTCGGCGCGCAAGGGCGGTTCATCCTCGGGCCCGAACTCCGCTACCAAGTCACCTTTCAAACTTCCCCGGACCGCCAACTCGCGCTTCAACACGAAGGGCAGGAGGCGATCTTCTCTCTCTTCCCCCAGCACAAACCCTCGCGGGGTTTCGGCTGGATCTTCCGAGCGGGCGTGCGCTTTTGATCCTCCTACCGTTCGTGTTCGGCGCGTGCGCGCCGCCCGTCTCGTCCCCCTCCGACACCGCGACCGCCGACACGGCCCCCGAAGCCACAACGCGGGGCCTGCTCGCCGTCGACAACGGTCGGAGCCAGCTCCTGTTCTTGGGCGAGGACTTGGAGGTGGCTTGGACCGCCCCGCTCGCCCCCGGCCCACGGGACCTCGCGCTGCAAGCCGACCGTGTCCTCGTGAGCGACGCAGGCGGGGCGACGTGGCACGCCCTCTCGGACGGCAGCGAGATCGCGCGCATCGCGTCGCCGGAGCCCGGCGTTCAATCCGCCCAGCCTCGCTCGGATGGCGGCATCCGGTTCGCCGCGGACACGGGGTCCGGCGCGTGGTGGATCGACGTCGACGCGACGGGCGCCGAGGTCGGGCGGGTGGCGTTGGAAGGGGTGACCGATCTCCGGCTCGTCCGGACGCTCCCCGACGGCCACGTGCTGCTCACGGCGTCCGACCCGTACCGTGTCGAAGAGCGGTCCGAGGATGGAGCCGTCGTCGCGACGTTTGCGCTGCCGGGCAAGGGCTACCTCGCGACCCGCGCCGAGGACGGTCGGACCTACGCCACCACCGGGGCCGAGCTGTCGTTGATCACGTTCGGCCCCGACGGCACGGTCGAGGCGACGTGGCAGGGCCGCGCAGAAGACGGCTTGGACTGGTTCAGCGGCTTTGACCACGACCCCGTCTCGAACGACACCTGGATCGCCAACTGGCTGGGCCACAACGCATGGGGCACCGGACCGCACCTGATCCATGTCGACGCCACCGGCGCCCTCGTGGAGACGTGGGAAGACCACGAAGCCGCGATGCAGATCACCCACGTCCTGCGCGTGGGGGGGCGTTGAATCCGATTCCGTACACCCTCATCGTCCGGCCTGAGCGCGTCGGAGACCACACGTTCGCGCTGACCGGCCTCGTGGACTTTGAGGCGACCGTCGACGTCATCTGCAAGCTTCAAGACGGCCCGGAGGCGCGTCGTTGGCTCGAAGACTGGTGTCCGATGTTCGGCGTGATCTGGCCCGCAGCGCGCGCGGTGGCGGCTCAGGTGGCGACCGTCGGCCCCGATCTCGCGAATCGGCGCTGCTTGGAGCTCGGCTGCGGCCTCGCGCTCCCGAGCCTCGTGGCCGCGCGGCTGGGCGCCTCCCCCGTCGCGACAGACCTACACCCCGACGCAGCCGCCTTTTTGGCGCGCAACCTCCACGCCAACCAGCTGCCCGAGATCCCCTTCGTCGCCCTCGATTGGCGCGACCCGGGCTCAAGCGGCCTGCAGCCCGGCGCGTTTCACCATGTTTGGGCGAGCGACGTGCTCTACCAGCGGGTGCATCCCCCGATGGTCGCCGACATGTTCGCTTGGTTTCTGGCTGATGATGGCGAGGGCTGGCTGACGTGTCCCGGCAGGCCCCATCTGCAAGCGTTCCACGAGGCGGCCGTCGCGCGTGGGCTGCACGTGGACATCGCGATCCGCGACGCGGTGGGGCCCGACGGCGTGTCTCAGGACGTGTTCCTGCTGACGCTGCGCTGGCCCGCAGGCCGTCGCAAGGCCCCGCCGGGTGCCGCCGGTTAAGGCCCCGCCATGAACGACGGAACCTCGCTGCCGCGCCTGCTCACCGCGATCCCTGGGCCCGCGTCTCGAGCGGCCGTGGACGTTCTGGCCGCCCATGAATGCCCGGCGATCACCGCGCGCCGCAGCCGCCGCGCCGAGCAGCTCGGGGCCTCGGACGACGACCCGTTCGTCTGGGGGGAAGCGGTCGGCACCAACGTCCAAGACCTCGACGGCAACGTGTTCGTCGACATGACCGCAGGTTTTGCCGTCGCGACCCAAGGCCACCGTCCTCCTCACGTCGTCGCGGCCGTTCGGGCGCAACTCGACCTCCTGCTGCACGCGATGGGCGACGCCTGGCCCGACGCCACACGCGCGCGGCTGCTCGCAGCGTTGGCCCGCATCGCCCCAGCGGGCGACGACGGCCCCCTCGACGTGGCGCTGCTTGGGCTCTCGGGGGCCGACGCGGTGGACGCAGCCGTGAAGACCGCGCGCCTGCACACCGGACGCCGCGGCGTCCTCGCCTTCACAGGCGGCTATCACGGCCTGTCTCTGGGCACCGTCGGCCTTCAAGGCTACAAAAAGGCCTTCACCCAGCCCTTCGCCGACATCGTCCACCCCGACGTCCGCTGGCTACCGTTCAGCGCCGACACGACGAGTATCCAGCGCGCGCTCGCCGACGGCGACGTCGGCCTCGTCCTCGTCGAGCCGATCCAAGGGCGTGGCGGCGTCCATCCCGCCCCGGACGGCTGGCTCGCCACCCTTCGCCAAGCGAGCCGTGCCGCCGGCGCGCTGCTCGCCTACGACGAGATCCAGTGCGGCCTGGGACGTACCGGAACGGTGTGGGCCCACGACCACGACGCCGTCGTTCCCGACCTGCTGTGCGTCGGAAAGTCGCTGGGTGGCGGCTTCCCGATGTCGGCCTGCCTCGGTACCCGTCCGGTCATGAACGCGTGGGGTGCGTCGACGGGCGAAGCGCTCCACACCCAGACCTTCCTCGGGCATCCGGTGGGCGCCGCGGCGGCGTGCGCCGTCCTCGACCACCTGCCGACGTGGACGGCACGGTGCGCTGAACGCGGCGCGGCCTTGGCACTCGCGCTGCAAGCTGCAGGGTGGTCGACCCGCGGCCGAGGCCTGATGCGCGCGGTCCCCATCGGCCCCCACGCGTTCGCCACGTGCCGCGCGCTGCAACGCCGCGGCTACATCGTGCTACCGGCCGGTCCCGCCGGCGACGCCCTGTGCCTCACGCCGCCAGCGACGCTCACCGACGCGCAGATCTCCGGGTTCGTCCTCGCCCTGAGCGCAGCAGAAGCCGAGGTGCGACCATGAAGCCGCCAGGCCGTGACGCCTGGGTCGCGCGCGTGGCAGCGTGGATCGACGCGAGCCTCGCCGACGCCGAGGTGCCGCCTTTCGAAGACCTCGCCTGCGCGTTGAGTGCATGGCAGGCCGAGCACGCCCCGTTGATCGCGGCGTTGCGATCCGCCTCGAACCCCACCGGAATCTCCGACATCCCCGTGGTCCCGATCGCGCTGTACAAGGACCTCGACGTCGGAACGGTCCCACCCAACGCAGGGACCGCCTGCTTTTTGACCTCCGGCACGACCGGCGGCGGCCGAGGCGTCCACCGTCTGTGGGACACCGCGGCCTACGACCATGGCGCACGGCGATGGGCCGAGGCTCGCGTCGTCGGTGCGCCACGCCGCGTCGTCGCCCTCGTCGACCTCGCTGCCTCCAGCTCCCTCGGGCACATGGTCGCCGACTTTGCGCGTCCCGGCGGCGTGCTGATCGACGCGTTGCGCGAAGGCCTCCCCGATCGCCCGACGCTCGCGCAGGCGTTCACCACAGGCGAGCCCGTCTACCTCTGCGCCACTGCGTTCGCGATGGCGGATTGGCTCGGCGACGAGGCGATCGCACCGCTCCCGCCCGGGAGCGTCGTGATGGTGACCGGCGGGTTCAAGGGCCGTGTGGTCTCGCTCGACGAAGACGCCTTGCACGCCGCGATCCGCGCGCGTCTGCGGCCCGACCGGTTCGTGCTCGAATACGGCATGACGGAGCTATCCAGCCAACTTTGGGGAGAGCCTGGCGCCCCCTACGTCGCGCCCCCGTGGATGCGGGTGGTGGCCGTCGACCCGCAGACGGGGGTGCCCGTCGCACCCGGCACAGCCGGTCAACTGCGCTTCTACGACCTCGCGAACGTCGACAGCAGCGTGGGCGTCGAGACGCTCGACTGCGGCACCGTCGGCCCCGACGGGCGCACGGTGCGCTTGGTCGGGCGGATCCCCCAAGCCGATGCACGCGGCTGCAGCCTGCCGGTCGAAGAGGCCTGGTTGGCCGCGGGACGGCGGGGGTGACGCTCGATCGGGCCCGCGCGTGGTGGGAGGCGCTGCGGGAAGCCCCGGGCACCACGCGCCTGTCACCCGCGAACCTCGCCGCCGACCTCGCGACGGTCGAGGCATCCCTGCGGGCGCTTCCCGACGCCGTCGACGCCGTGCAGCGACACGGGCACCCGCCCGCGACCTTCGGCCTCGCCGCCGCGGCGACCGTACCGACCGCGCCGATCGAGTGGGTGGCGGTGGCGCTCGCCGTGGGGGCGACCGTCGTCCTCAAGCGCCCGCGACGCGACGTCGGCTTGCTGCCTGCGATGGTCGCCGCCGCCACGCGTGTGGGGGCACCGCTCCAGCTCACCGACGCGTTGGACGAGGTCGGCGCCTGCGAGGCCGCTGTGCTGCTCGGCGCCGATGCCACGGCGCGCGCTTGGGCCGATCCCGCGGCCGGAGGGCGGCGTCTCGCCTTTGGACATCGGGTATCCGTCGTCGTCGTCCATGGAAGCCCGACCGAGGACGCCGCTGCCGCGATCGCGAGCGACGTGGCAGCCGCCGATACGCGTGGGTGCATGAGCCCGATCGCCGTCTTCGTCGACGGTTCCGCCGACCGATGGGCAGAAGCGTTGGCAGAAGCCCTCGCGACAACCCAACGGGAGCGACCGCGGGGTCACATCGACGACGCCGAGGCCGTCGCGCTCCGCACGGCCATCGCGCGTGCGCGCGCCCTCGGTCGGGCGT
>JBJONI010000256.1:0-9862 GCA_046051915.1 Pseudomonadota bacterium | reverse complement strand
TCGGAGGCTTGGGCAGGTGCGCGGCGGCGTTTGGCTTCGGCAGGTGTCGCGATCCGGCCGTCCTTGGTCGGCGCTGCCCCCCCTTGGCGGGCCGAGGCGCTCGCCGGTTTCGGCGCCCTTGGGCTCCTCTCAGGTCCGCAGGCGATCGCGCTGCTGCTCGTGGGGAGCGAGACCCCCGCCGAGGTCGTCACGGCCGCGGTCGTCGCGGCGCGCGACGCGGGTGCGCGCGGGGTGGTGGTGGCGACCGAGCAACGCGAGACGTTCGGCGCCGACGCGCGCTGGTCGCCGGGTGACGACGTCGTCGAGGCCGTCGAACGGGCGCTTGGGCCCTCCGAGGAGGCGTGATGGTGCCGCGGTTGCACAGGCTGTCGGTCCCACGACCGTTGACCAGCCAGCCTACCGCCGTGCGACATGCGTCGTACGGCGCCGGTCGTCCGCCGTTTCTCGGTGGGCCGTACCCGGCGATGTACATGACGCAGCCGTGGACGGTCCGGCAGTATGCCGGCTTCTCGACCGCCGAGGCGTCCAACGCGTTCTACCGGGCCAACCTCGCGGCCGGACAGAAGGGCCTCAGCGTCGCCTTCGATTTGGCCACACACCGCGGTTACGACTCCGATCATCCCCGGGTCGCCGGCGACGTCGGGATGGCCGGCGTGGCCGTCGACACCCTCGCCGACATGCAGATCCTGTTCGACGGCATCCCGCTCGACCGCATGAGCGTGTCGATGACGATGAACGGCGCGGTGCTGCCGATCTTGGCGCTCTACGTGGTCGCCGCGGAGCGGCAGGGCGTCTCGCCAGAACAGCTCAGCGGCACGATCCAGAACGACATCCTCAAGGAGTTCATGGTCCGCAACACGTACATCTACCCGCCTGGCCCTTCGATGCGGATCATCGCCGACATCTTCGCGTTCACCGCCGAGCGCATGCCGAAGTTCAACAGCATCTCGATCTCGGGCTACCACATGCAAGAGGCAGGGGCGACGCCGGAGCTGGAGCTGGCGTACACCCTCGCAGATGGTTTGGAGTACGTGCGGACGGGCATCGCGGCCGGGCTCGACCTGGACGCGTTCGCGCCGCGGTTGAGCTTCTTCTTCGCGATCGGGATGGACTGGTTGACCGAGGTCGCGAAGTTGCGCGCGGCCCGCTTGCTCTGGGCGCGTCTGCTCAAACCTTTCGGCCCAAAATCGTCGAAGTCCCTTGCACTTCGGACGCACTGCCAGACGAGTGGGTGGTCGCTGACCGCGCAGGATGTGGGCAACAACATCGTCCGCACCGCCGTCGAGGCGTTGGCGGCCGCGCACGGCCACACCCAATCGTTGCACACCAACAGCCTCGATGAGGCGTTGGCCTTGCCCACCCCGGCGTCGGCGCGCATCGCGCGGAACACCCAACTTCTGCTGCAAGCGGAGTCGGACGTCTGTTCGGCGGTCGACCCTTGGGCGGGAAGCCTCGTCGTGGAGGCCCGGACGGCGGCGCTCGTGGACGCGGCTTGGGCCTACCTCGTGGAGGTCGAAGCGCTCGGGGGCATGGCCGCTGCCATCGCCAGCGGTCTACCTAAGCTGCGGATTGAGGAGGCGGCCGCGCGCACCCAAGCCCGGATCGACGCGGGCGAGCAACCGATCGTCGGGGTCAACGTCCTCAGGCCGTCGTTCGCGGACGACATCGCGGTGCTCCGCGTCGATCACGCCGCGGTGCTCGCGCAACAGGTCGCTCGGCTCGCCGAAAATCGCGCCCGGCGCGACGCCGTCGCGGTAGAACGGGCGCTTGCCGCCTTGACGGCGATCGCCGACGGCGCGGCCGGGAACCTCCTCGCGGCGTCGATCGAGGCCGTTCGCGTCGGTGCGACCGTCGGCGAGGTCAGCGCTTCGCTGGAAGCGGTTTGGGGGCGGCACGCCGCCGACCCACAGGTGGTCCGCGGTGTGTATCGGCGCGAAGGGCGCGCGAGCGAGGCAGCGATGGCATCGGTCGAGGCACAAGCCGCGGCGTTCGAGGAGGCCACCGGGAGGCGGCCGCGGATCTTGGTCGCGAAGGTCGGCCAGGATGGGCACGATCGGGGGCAGAAGGTGGTGGCGACGGCCTTCGCGGACATGGGATTTGACGTGGACCTCGGTAGCCTGTTCGCCACGCCCGAAGAGGTCGCGCGGCAGGCGGTCGACCACGACGTCCACATGGTCGGCGTCAGCAGCCTCGCGGCAGGCCCCCTCGCGTTGGTCCCTGCGCTCAAGGCGGCGCTCGCGGCCGAGGGGCGACCCGACATCCTCGTGGTCGTCGGGGGGGTCATCCCTCCGGCAGATGAGCCGGAGCTTCGCGCGGCGGGTGCGGCTGCGATCTTCGGTCCCGGCACCGTGCTCGCCCAAGCGGCATCGTCGCTGATCGCGCTCCTCCGCGCTGCGCATGAGGAGGCCTGACATGGCCCGGTTCCCATCGGCTCGGCCCCGTCGGCTCCGCGCGAGCGAGGGCATTCGCGCGCTCGTTCGTGAACATCGGCTGACCGTCGACGACCTGGTGTGGCCGCTGTTTCTTCAAGAAGGCGACGGGCCCGACGTCGAGATCGCCTCGATGCCCGGCCAAGTGCGCCGCAGCATCGCGAGCGCGGTGCAGGCCTGCCGAGAGGCCCACGCGCTCGGGATCCGTGCCGTGGCGATCTTCCCGCGTGTGGCGGACGAGGCCAAGTCCCTCGACGCGGCAGCCGCTTGGGACGATGCGGGCTTGGTGCCGCGGGCCATTCGTGCGATCAAGGCATCGGTCCCCGCTGTTTTGGTGTGGACCGATGTCGCGCTCGACCCGTACAGCGCGCTCGGTCAGGATGGCCTCGTCGGGAGCGACGGCCGCATCCTCAACGACGAGACGGTGGCGGCGCTGGTGGCGCAGGCCTGCTGCCATGCGCGCGCGGGTGCCGACTTCGTCTGTCCGTCCGACATGATGGACGGTCGCGTCGGCGCGATTCGGGCCGCGCTGGATGCGGAGGCGCGGTTCGACGTTGGCATCGTCGCGTACAGCGCGAAGTTCGCGTCTTCGTTCTACGGCCCGTTTCGGGACGCACTCGACTCTGCTCCGCGAGGTGGCGGGGACAAGAAGACGTACCAGCTCGATCCCAGCAACGGCGAGGAAGCGATGCGCGAGATCGCGACCGATCTCGACGAGGGCGCGGACATCGTCATGGTCAAGCCGGGGCTGCCCTACCTCGACGTGGTCCGTGAAGCCTCCCGTCGGTTCGGCGTCCCGGTCGCGGCGTACCAAGTGTCGGGGGAGTACGCGATGATCGAAGCGGCAGCGCAGCGAGGCTGGATCGATCGTCGCGCCGTTGTCCTGGAGTCGCTGTTGGCGTTCAAGCGCGCGGGCGCCGCGATGATCTGGACGTACCATGCGCTGGCGGTCGCGACGTGGCTACGGGAGGATGCGTGAGCGGCCGCGAAGTGGGCAGCGAGGACGCGGAGGTCCGGGCCTTCCTCGTCGCGGACGTGGCGTCGCAGGCGCGGCAGATGGCGGCGTGGGGCGTGGCGCCCGCGGTGCTGTTGATCCTGACGAACGCATGCGAGAACCGGTGCTTCTTCTGTGCGAACGCCGGAACGACCGCCGTGCCTCCGGAGCGCTTCACGCGTTGGGAGGACATCGCAGCGCGCCTACGCGCTCGGCCTGAGGGGGTGACGCGATTGTTCATCGGCGGGAACGAGCCGATGCTCCACCCGCGGTTCGGGGACGCGCTCGTGCTGGCGAAGGCGTCGGGCTTCACGTCGATCGAGCTGATGACGTCGGGGATGCAGCTCGCCGACGCGTCCGCGCGCGCCGCGGTGCTCGACGCGGGCCTGGCCGACGTCGCGGTCCCGATCTACGCGGCGGAAGCCGGTTTGCACGACGCCATCTGCCAGACGGTGTGTTGGGACCGGCTCGCGGAGGGGCTCGACGCGGTCCGCGCTGCCGGGGTGCGCGTCTGGGTCCATACGCTCGCGCTGCGGCGCAACCGCGACGCGTTGGCCCCGCTCGCGGACTTGGTGCGCGACCGTTGGGGCGGCGCCCTCGCCATCGCACCCGTTCGAGAGAAGGCGGGGCTTTTCGGGTGGCGCGAGGAGGCTTTGTCGCTCTCTGAGATGGGGATGCTCTGCCAAGGGTTGCCGCCCGACGTCACCCTCGTCGGGTGGCCGTCGTGCCTCGATCGTGGCAGGCCGCGGGGAAGCGCCTCAGTGATGGACCTGTACTTTCGGACCCAGCTCAGGACGTTCGCGCCCGCCTGCGACGGTTGCCTCGATCGCCCCACGTGTCCGGGCGTCGTGGATGCGCAGCTGCGGCAGTTTGGGGCGGCGGGGCTCGTGCCGCGGTCTCAGTAGCCGAACAGCGTCGCGAACAGGCCCGTCGTCGCCGGGGCAGCCTTGGCGGCGCGCGCGGGCGCTGCCGGCAGGTCGGCGGGGTCGACGGGGCGGTTGCTCATCTCCATCGGGCGGTTGAACCACGTCGCCACGGGCTCATCGAGCTCGTCGAGCGGGACGAGGGTCACGGCAGCGCGTCGCCACCGCCCGTTGTCGGCGCTGGAAGCGTGAAACGTGCGCGGAGCGGCGAGGGTTTCGCGGCGCTTGCGGTCGGCTTGCAGGCTCATGGTTCCGTCCTCGGGTGTGTCATCGGATCGTGACGCACCGACTTGAGGCGTTCTTGGATCTTTTTTCCAACGCGGGATCGCTGCCTGCGTTTTCATTGGAAGATCGCGGGCGGGAGGCTTCATGACGATCCAGAGTACGCACACGTTGACGCTGTTCCGCGCGGCGGCAACCACGTTCCTCGCCGGTTCCTTGACCGGCTTGCTCGTCGCGGCCGCGATGCAGGGCGACGTGCCCGCCGATGCGGGCGCGATGCTCGCGAGCCACCTCAACGCCTTGATGGGGTCCGCCTGGCTCGCTGGGCTGGCCGCGTCGTGGCCGCACGTTCGCCTCGGGGACGCCGCCGCGGCGTGGCTGGTGCGCCTCGCGGTGGGGGCGACGTGGGCCAACTGGGGCCTCACGGCGTTGAAGGCGTTCCTGCATGTCCGCGGCGTGGGCGCTACGGGTGAGGCGGCGAACGACCTCGTGTTCGGCGCTTTGGCTGTGACGGTCGTCTTGCCGACGCTCGCGGCGGGCGCCCTGTGGGTGCGCGGCCTTTCGGCGCGGGCCTGACGCGTTCAGCCGAGGTTGTGGAAGACCTTCTGCACGTCGTCGTCCTGCTCAAGCCGGTCGATCAACGCCAGCACCTCGCCGGCGGCCGCATCCTCGAGGGTGATCACGTTCTCGGGGATGTACTCGCCGCCCGAGGACTTGACCTTGAGTCCGCGTGCCTCGATGGCCGATTGCAGACTTCCGAAGTCGGTGAAGGCGCACCGCAGCACGAGTTCGGCGGCGCCGTCGTCATCGGTGGATTCGCCGAGCTCCTCGAGCCCGTGGTCGATCAGGTCGAGCTCCAAGGCGTCGGCGTCGATGCCGTTCGGGTCGAGACGGAACACACCCATGTGCTTGAACATGTAGGCAACGCTGCCGGTCGCGCCGAGGTTGCCACCCGTCTTGTTGAAGGAGGCCCGGACGCTCGCCACGGTCCGCGTGGAGTTGTCCGTCGCGGTCTCGACGAGCACCGCGACGCCATGCGGCGCGTAGCCTTCGTAGACGTATTCCTCGTAGTCCGCGGCGTCTTGGCCGAGCGCTCGCTTGATAGCAGCTTCGACTTTGTCCTTGGGCATGTTGACGGCGCGTGCGTTCTGGACGGCGCGGCGGAGAGCGGGGTTGCTGTCGGGGTTGCCGCCGCCAGCCTTGACCGCCATCGTGATCTCTTTGCCCACGCGGGTGAAGGCCTTCGCCATCTTGTCCCAACGCGCGAACATGGTGGCCTTTCGCGTCTCGAAGATGCGGCCCATCGTCGACTCCTTCGTTCGGGTGGGGGTTCTAGCCGGCCACAGCGCTCGGCGCCCGTTGGCGACGTTTGTCACCGAGGTGAGTCGGGCTTTCACAGGGTTGGGTTTTGGTGAACTCTTGGTGTACGCTGGAGCTTCGGAGGGGTCATGCGTCTGCGGGACGTGGCGGTTCGGATCGGATGGGCGTTCGGGTTGACGTCGGTCATCGGATCGGCGAGCGCGCAGTGTCCTGCGTCGGAGCCGATTCGAGGCACGCTCAACTGCCAAGGCTCCGTCAACGCCACGATCGACCCGACGGCCAGCACCCTGACCGGGTACTGCGCGATCTCCAGCCAACCCAACCCGGAAGATGTGTACCAGTTCACGTGCACGACGACGGGCACGGTGTACGTCGGCATCCAAAACCTGAGCTGCGACCTCGACCTCTACGTCCTGACGAGCACCTGCGCGCCCGGTACGTGCGCGGGATCGTCGACGGCCGGCGGCACCACCGCCGATGCGATCTCGTTCACCTGTACGGCAGGGCAAACCTACTACGTCGTCGTCGAACAATACTCGGGCTCGTGCGCGACCCCGTCGTACACGTTGGGCTGGGACCTTCGCAACGGCGTGCCCTGCGGGGAGCAGTGCACGAATGGCTACGACGATGACGCCGACGGGTTGAGCGACTGCAACGACAGCGACTGCGCGACGAACGCAGCGTGTTGTGACGACGACGCGGACGGGTTCCTCGAGGCTGGGGCGTGCGGTGGCAACGACTGCAACGACCTGAACAACGCGGTCAAGCCCACCGCACCCGAGGTGTGCAACAGCGTCGACGACAACTGCGACGGGGGCGTGGACGTCAACGCGATCGACGCGCGCACCTGGTACCGCGACGCCGATGCCGACAGCTACGGGGTGAACACCACGACGCGCACCCAGTGCAGCCAGCCCGTCGGCTACGTCGTCGCGAACGGGGACTGCGACGATAGCCGGCCCCTCGTCAAGCCGGGTGGCACGGAGACGTGCAACGGGCTTGACGACGACTGCGACGGCGTCGTTGACGACAGTCCACCAGCAGCCACCCTTTGGTACCTCGACCGTGACGCGGACGGGGTGGGGGACAGCGCGACCAGTGTGCGCGCCTGCAACCGCCCGCTCGGCTACGCCGCGGCCGGGGGCGATTGCGACGATCTGGACCCAGGGGACTTCCCTGGCGCCCTGGAGCTGTGCAACGGAGACGACGAGGATTGCGACGGCTCGGTCGACGAGGCCGCCGTGGATGCCGGGGCTTGGTATGCCGACGACGATCGCGACGGCTACGGCGATCCGACGGTGCCGGCTTCGCTCGGGTGTCAGGCGCCTTCTGGCTTCGTCGGTAACAACACGGACTGTGCGCCGGCGGACGCGTCGGCGTTTCCCGGGGCGCTCGAGACGTGCGACGGCGTCGATGAGGACTGTGACGGATCGGTCGACGACAACGCCCTCGGCGCCCCGTTGTGGTTCTACGACGAGGACGGCGACGGGTTTGGGGTCTCGGGTGTGACGGACGTCTACGCCTGTGAAGCGCCCTTGGGCTTCGTGGCTGACCGTCGCGATTGCGACGGGGAGGACGCCGCGGTGTTCCCCGGGGCGGAGGAGCGGTGCAACGGCCTCGACGACAACTGCGACACCACGATCGACGAAGCGACCGCGGTCGATGCGACGACGTGGTTCCCCGATCAGGACCGGGACGGGTTCGGCTTCGGTGGCTTCAGCTTGGAGGCTTGCACGGCGCCGGTCGGCTGGGTGGCCCTCGGGACGGACTGCAACGACGCGACGCCCGTGTCGTTCCCTGGCAACCCCGAGGTGTGCGACCGCATCGACAACGACTGCAATGGCTTCGTCGACGAGTCGGCGGCCGATGCCCCGATTTGGTACGAAGATGCGGACGCGGACGGCTACGGCGACCCGCGCGCGGTCCTCACGGGCGCCTGCACCGTACCGGCGGGGTACGCGGACAATTCGGCCGATTGTGGGCCGGCGGACGCCGGGGTTCGGCCGGGCGCGGTCGAGCGTTGCAACGCCGTGGACGACGACTGCGATGGCGTCGCGGACGAGGACGCGCCTGGCGCACCGACGTGGTTCGTGGACGCGGACGGCGACGGCGCTGGCGCGTCGGGCCCGCTGGATGTCGTGGCCTGCACCGGGCCGGCGGGTTTCGTGGCCGTCCAGGGGGATTGCAACGACGCGCGGCCCGAGAGTCGTCCCGGTGCGCCGGAGTCGTGCAACACCTTCGACGACGATTGCGACGGTTTGACCGATGAGCCCGAAGCGGTGGACGCGAGGTCCTGGTACCCGGACGCTGACCGGGACGGTTTCGGCGCGGATGGCTTCACGTCGTTCGGTTGCTCGGGCCCGACGGGCTGGGTGAACGCCGGCGGGGATTGTGATGACTTCGCGCGGGAGGCGTTCCCCGGCGCGGCGGAGCGTTGTGACGGGCTCGACAACGACTGCGACGGCGAGACGGACGAGGACGCGGTGGTGACCGGGACGGTTTGGTACGCCGATGCGGACGGAGACGGCGCGGGCGACCCCAACGTGACCTACCCCTTCTGCGACCCGCCTCCGGGCTACGTCGAGAACGGCGCCGATTGCGCCGACGCCGACGCGACCCGGTCGCCCTACCTCTCGGAGCAGCCCTACGACGGCGTAGACCAGGACTGCGACGGGGCGGATGTCGACGACGTGGACGGCGACGGCGTGCGCGGCCGTCCCGTCGGAGGCGGTGACTGCAACGACCAAGACCCACTCGTCGGGCCCTTCGCCGCCGAGTCGCCCGACGGGCGCGATCAGGATTGCGATGGGCTCGTCGACGAGGGGACCGCGCTTCGTGACGACGACGGGGACGGGGCGACCGAAGCCGCGGGCGATTGTGATGACGCGAGCCCGGCGGTTCGCGCGGGGTTGCCCGAGGTCTGCGACGGCCTCGACAACGATTGCGATGGTCGGGTCGACGAGGAGACGTCGTGCTTCGACGACGATGGGGATGGGGTGAGCGAGGAGCAGGGCGATTGCAACGACCGCGACCGGTCGGTGGGGCCTGCTGCTGTCGAGGTCGCAGGCAACGGCGTGGATGACGACTGCGACGGCAGCCTCTATGCCGAGGGGGAAGACGACGACCGGGATGGCGTCACGGTGGACGGCGGCGACTGCGACGATGCGGACCCGTCGCGCGCGCCGGGCGTGGACGAGGCGCCGAACGGCATCGACGACGACTGTGACGATGCCGTCGACGAGGGCACGTCGCTCGGGGACGACGACGGCGATGGGCTGAGTGAGGCGGACGGGGATTGCCACGACGACGACGACGCGGTGCGGCCGGATGTTGATGAGGTCGCCAACGGCGTCGACGACGATTGCGACGGGGATGTCGACGAAGGCACCCCGCTGTTCGACGACGACGGCGATGGCATCACGGAGTCGGGAGGCGATTGCGACGACGCGGACGCCTCGCGCTCTCCCATCGCCGAGGAACGGGTCGATGGCGTCGACAACGACTGCGACGGGGTCGTCGACGAGGAGACCGACGATCGGGACCTCGACGGCTTCACCGCCGCGGGGGGGGATTGTGCGGACGCGGACGGCTTCACGTACCCCGGCGCCATCGAGTCGTGCGACAGCGTCGACAACGACTGCGACGGTGCCGTCGATGAGGGGTGCGAGGACGCGCCGGCGGACACGGGCACGACGCCGCCGGGCCCCGGCGCCGGTGGCTCGGGGACGTGCGGGTGTTCGGGCGCTCCCGTTCGGGCTTGGCTGGGGTCGCTCTCGGCCCTCGCCGTCCTGATGGTGCGCCGACGCACCGCACCACGGCCTTGAGCCTCGTGCCGACGCGTCTGCTCTGGGCGTTCGCCCTCGTCGCCTGCCAGGACGGGGAGCCCGGACCGCAGGCGGGCGCAGACACCGCGCCGACGGTCGAGGATACCCACGCGCCTCAAGAGGCGGGTCCACCGTCGTGGACCTGCCAAG
>JBJONI010000255.1:0-6702 GCA_046051915.1 Pseudomonadota bacterium | reverse complement strand
GCCCCGACCAGGTTGCGCGCCGCGAGGGCGAGCGCGCGCGTGTCGCGTTCGACAAGGTGCAGCGCCTCGACGCCTCGGTTCTTGTGGAGGATCGCCGCCGCGAGCCAGCCCCATCCCGCCCCGAGGTCCACCACCGTCCCGACGAGATCCGACGGCAAGAACCTCGCGAGCAACGCGCTGCCGGCGTCCACGCCGTCGGCGGAGAACAGGCCGGGACGAACCCACATCGGCCCGCCCTCGAACCGGATCGGGGCATCGGCGTCGTCGAGCGCGCCGACCGCCTCGCCCAACGTCTCGGGCCGCGTCGCGATCCCCACCCGACAGTGACGGACGCCCTCGACCACGCCCTGCCCGGCCAAAGCGAGGAGCTGGTCCGCAGCCCTCGGACCCCCGAGGTCGCGCGCCCCGCACACGACGACCTGTCCGCCGGGTCGCGCGGCGCGCAACGCGGCCGCCGTCCACGCGTCGGTGGTCGCCCGGGGGCCAGGAACGAGCACCGCCACGCCATCGTACCCCTCGCCCCACCCGCGTTCCTCGACGACGCGTACACCCTCCGCGGCGATGGCCGAAGCGTGATCCGCCAGCGGCGTCCACGCCGTCCAAGCCGCGGCTCCCCCGGGCCAAGAGAATCCCGGCCGCGCCCCGAGCAGGAGGTAGCGACCCGATCCGTCCCAATCACGCAGCGTGCGACGAAGCGCCTCGACCGGGGCATCCGCCATCGTCTCCTCCGTGGGCCGCTCGCCCTACCGCGTCGCGCCCCGTCGCGCCGCTGCGCGGGTCGCGTGTGGATGGCCGAATCCGCAGCACGGGGCTAGATCGCGGCGCGCTCGCGAGGTTCTACATGGCCGTGTCCTGGTCTCACGCCCTCCGCCAAGGTCCGGTGCTCAGCGCCATCGCCCGGGTGGGCGTCGCGAGTGTACGTGGCGGTCGCCCCAAGCGTCCTGCGCAGGTCGGCGACGTCGTTGAGGCGACCCTCGCCCCGCGCGACCCCGCGTTGGTTGCCGACTACGTGGCCCACGTCGGTGGCACGGTCGCACGCGGTACGCTGCCGCCGCATTTCTACCCGCAGTGGGTGTTTCCGCTGTTCAGTGAGCTGCTGCTTCGGCTCCCGTACGACCTTCGCAAGGTCCTCAACGGCGGCGCTCGCGTGGTGGCGCACAAGCCGCTGCCGGCCGGCGAGCCGCTGCACGTGCGGGTTCGCCTCGAAGGGATCGACGACGACGGGAGCCGGGCGATCGTCCACCTGGTCAGCGTCACCGGCACCGCTTCCGCACCCGACGCCGTCGAGGGGCACCTGTGGTGTTTCTTCCCGCTCAAGAAGCGAGAAGGCAAGGGCGCGCCCAAGGAGCCCCCCGTGGTCCCGCCCGATGCCACCGAGCTCGCGCGCTGGCCGCTCGCGGCGACAGCGGGGCGTGACTTCGCGCTGCTGACCGGGGACTTCAACCCGATCCACTGGATCCCCGCTGCGGGCCGTGCCGCGGGGTTCAAGGGCTGCATCTTGCACGGCTACGCGTCGATGGCGCGCGCTTGGGAAGGGCTGACCGCCCAAGTCTACGCCAACGATCCCGGCCGCCTGGCGAGCCTCGAGGTCAAGTTCACGCGCCCCGTCCCGCTACCCGGAGAAGTTCGCTTGTTCCTGACAAGCCGGCCCTCGCCTGACGCCGCGGGCGTGCTGACGATGGGGACTTCGCCCGGCGCGCCCGCGAACCTCACGGGTACCTACCGCATCCACGACCCGTCCCCGACCCTCGGAGCCTGACCATGAGCGACTACCTCGTCGACCTCGGCGCCAACGCCACCGCCCGTAAGGTGATCGGGGCGCTCGGGCTGCCGATCCCGATGCCTCAAAAGCTGGCACGCGCCGAGGGACCTTGGCCAGCGCGCCCGCTCGATGGCAAGGTCATCGCCGTCGGTCAGGCGGGCCACGGAGCCCTCACCGAGTCGGTTGCGGGAGCCCTCGCCGAAGCCGGCGCGACGACGCACGTGATCGGGGCGGTCGGACCTGGCACGGCCTGGGCGGACGCTGCGGAGGCGTGGGGCCGCCCCGCCCGCAGCGTCGGCGTCGACGAGGTCGTGCCTGGAGGCCTCCACGCGATCGTCATCGACGCCACCGGGGTGACGACCCCCGCCGACCTCAAGGGACTGCACGACGTGTGCAAGCCACGCGTCCGTGGGCTCGACCGATGCGGCCGCGTCGTCGTCCTCGGCCGCCCGCACACCACGGCCGGCACCGTCGCGCAAGCCGCTGCCCGCCGCGCGTTGCTGGGCTTCGCCAAGTCGATCGGCAAGGAGTTGGGCGCCAAAGGCATCACCGGCAACTTGATCACCGTCGAGGAGGGGGCGGACGCCGCGCTCGCCGGGCCGCTTCGTTGGTTGCTCATGCCAAACAGCGCTTTCGTGACCGCCCAGGAGCTCCGCGTCGGCCCAGCCGCGCAGGGACCGACCCCTTGGACCCAGCCCCTCGCCGGCAAGACGGCGCTGGTCACCGGCGCGGCGCGCGGAATCGGCGCCGCGACCGCCGAGACGTTGGCCCGCGAGGGCGCTCGCGTTCTGCTGCTCGACCGCCCCGCAGACGCCGAACCGTTGGCGGCGGTGGCAGCGACCCTCCACGGCGTGCCCGTGCTCGCTGACGTGACGGCGCCGGATGTCGTCGACAAGGTCCTCGAGGCCGCCGGCCCAAGCGGGGTCGACATCATCGTCCACAACGCCGGCATCACGCGCGACAAGACGCTTGGAAACATGGACGACGACAGGTGGAACCTGACGATCGCGATCAACCTCGAGGCCATCCTGGCGATGACGGACGGCCTGCTGGGGCACATGCCCTCGGGTGGACGGGTGATCGCGCTGTCGAGCGTCGCCGGCATCGCAGGCAACTTCGGACAGACCAACTACGCCGCGAGCAAAGCCGGCGTGATCGGGTTCATCGAAGGCTTCGCCCCGATCGCTGCGCGGCACGGTGCCACCGTCAACGGGATCGCACCGGGCTTCATCGAGACGCGCCTCACGGCCGCGATCCCGTTCGCGACCCGAGAGGGTGCCCGCCGCCTGAGCGCCCTCGCACAGGGCGGCCTCCCGATCGACATCGCCGAAGCCGTGACCTTCCTCGCCACACCTGGGGCCGCTGGCCTCAACGGGCAGCTGTTCCGCGTGTGCGGCGGCGCCCTCATCGGCGCCTGAACGCCAAGGAGTCCCCATGAACGCCCCCAAGCGTCGCGCCGTCATCGTCGCCGGCAACCGCACCCCGTTCGTCCGCGCCTTCCAAGAGTACTTGCCCTACGACGCCATCGCGCTCAGCGGTTTTGCCGTCCAAGGCCTGCTCGACCGCACCGGCCTCGACAAGCGCGAGGTTCAGAGCATCGTATGGGGCGGCGTCATCCTCCCCAACGGCGCCCCGAACGTCGGTCGCGAGGTCGCGCTCGACCTCGGGTTCCCCGCCGAAACCGAGGCGATGACCGTCACCCGCGCCTGCGCGTCGGGTCTGCAGGCGATCACGCTTGCAGCGGCGGCGATCGAGCGCGGGGAGTACGACGTGGCGATCGCGGGCGGTGCCGACAGCACGTCGAACGCGACGCTCGGGATGCCGCCGAGCTTCATCCGCAAGGTCGGTCCCGTCGCGATGAGCGGCAAGGCGACCTTCGGGCAGTGGCTCAAGGTCCTCGCGAGCCTCAATGGCGGCGACGTCGTCCCACAAAAGCCGTCGATCCGGGAGCGCGTCACCGGCGAATTGATGGGCGAGTCCGCCGAGAACATGGCGGAGCGCAACCAGATCAGCCGTGAGGCGCAGGACGCCTTCGCCGCGCAATCGCATCAGCGCGCCGCCGCGGCCATCGCAGCCGGCACGTTCGACGCCGAGGTGACCCCTGTCACGCTGAAGAACGGCAAGATCGTCGCCGCCGACACCATCCCGCGCGGCGACTCGTCCGCCGAGAAGCTGGCCAAGCTCAAGCCGGCCTTCAAAAAGGATGGCACCCTCACCGCCGGCAACAGCTCAACGCTGACCGACGGGGCGGCGGCCGTGCTGATCATGTCCGAAGAGAAGGCCCGGGCCCTCGGCTACACGCCGCTCGCCTTCTTTCGGTCTTGGTCGTTCTGCGGTGTCGACCCGCGCGATCAGCTGTTGATGGGCCCGGCGATCGCCGTCCCCCAAGCGCTCGCCAAGGCAGGCCTCGAGCTGCGCGACGTCACACGCGTGGACATCCACGAAGCGTTCGCGTCGCAGGTCCTCTCGGTGCTCAAGATGATGGGATCCGACGCGTTCTGCCGCCAGCGGCTCGGCCGTGACGCGGCCGTCGGCGAGGTCGATCCGGACCGTCTCAACGTGTTGGGCGGTAGCCTCGCGTTCGGCCACCCGTTCGGCGCGACGGGCGCGCGCATGGTGACGTCGATGAGCCACGAGCTGCATCGCCTGGGTTCTGGGTCGACGGCTGTGCTCGGCATCTGCGCGGCCGGCGGCCTCGGCGCCGCCGCTGTCCTTGAGGCCTGCTGACGAAAAGCACGGATTTCGGGGCGTGTTTCGGTCGGCGTGACACGGGCCGACCGGATACGACTCCCGCACGGAGAGCCGTGTGTCCCCGTTCGTGGTCGGATCTTGGCGCGTCGAACAGCCGTTGGGCCGTGGCGGAACCAGCGAGGTGTGGTCCGCGACACACGAGCACGCCGGCACGCCAGCGGCGATCAAGGTCGTGCGGCTGGACGGCCCCGGCGACCCCCGCGCCCGCATGGCATCGCTCCACAACGAGCTCGCGGCGATCGTCGGGCTCGACCATCCGAACATCCTGCGCGTCTACGACCGCGGCGTCGTCGAACCCGATGAGGCCACCGCGTCCGGAGGCCGCTTCCCCACCGGGGCCGCCTGGATCGCGCTCGAACGGGCAAGCGGTGGCTCGCTCCACAGCGCAGCGCTCCCCCGCACGTGGCGTGTCGTCAAACAACGACTGACGACGCTGCTCGAGGCACTCGCGCACGCCCACGCCCGCGGGGTGGTGCACCGCGACGTCAAGCCGTCCAACCTGCTGCTCTGCACGTCGCAGGACCTCCGGGGCGGCCTCATGCTCGCAGACTTCGGCCTGGCAACGGGGCTGGAGGCGCTCGCAGCCGGCGTGGGTCAGGGGGGGACGCCGCGCTACGTCAGCCCCGAACAAGCACGGGGCGACGCGCGCGCGGTCGGACCGTGGTCGGACCTGTACGCCGTAGGGTGCTTGGCGTGGGAGTGGACGACCGGGGCGGCGCCCTTCCACGGAGAGCGAGGAAGGACCCTGCTCGCACGGCAGTCCGACGCCGCGCTCCCAGCGTGGCTCCCCTGCATGGCGGTCCCCGACGGGTTCGAGGGCTGGGTGCATGCGTTGCTGGCACGGGAGCCCGACCAACGTCCCCGCTACGCGGCCGACGCGTTGGCGGGCCTACGACAACTCAAGACCCTCGGTGCTTGGCTAGGCCAGAAGCCGATACCAGCCGCGCCTCGGCGTTCGTCCAGCGATACCATCGATGCGTTCGCGACGTGGGAGACCCTACCCGGACTCGGCCCGCCCGTGCTTCTGCCTGCGACGGCCAGCGTTCCTGCGGCGCCGACGTCCACGCCCAAGGCGCGACTCCCCGCAGAGCCTCCCCCCACCGAAGTGGAGGGGGAACGACGCGTGGTCGTGCCCGGCGGACTCGCGCTGCTCTCGCTGCGCGACATCCCACTCGTCGGCCGGGAACGCGAGCGTAAGGTCCTATGGGCAGCCCTACGCGACGCGCTCAGGCACCGACGAGGTCGTGGCGTACGGCTCGTCGGACGTGGCGCCCGGGCGCTGACGCAGTGGCTCGCCGAGGCTGCGGCTGAACGCGGTGGCATCGAGATCCTTCGCGCCACGTTCTCCGCGTCTCCGACGGCGCGCGACGGGCTCGCCGCGATGTTCCGCAGGCACCTCCGTCTGGTCGGACTCGACGCCGAGGCGCGACAACGCGCGCTGGAAGCGATCGTGCGTAGGCGCGATCCCAACGTGCTCGACGACGTACCCACGTGGTCGGCGCTGCTGGGCGACACCCCCTGGACGACCGCGTCGGATCACGCCGAACGCATCGGACACTTCGTCCGAATGCTCGGGATCGTCGCCCCCGAGCGCCCGGCCCTCGTCGCCCTCCACGACGTCGCGCACGCCTCCGAGGCCGAGGCGTTCTCCGCAGCCCTCCTCGACGCCCCCGGACGTGCCGTCCTCGTCGTCACCACGACGCGCGCGGAGCCGCCTACCGCCCGCGCTGTCCCCGCCGGCGTCACCCACTTACGGCTCGCCCCGCTGCCAGAGGCCGACATCGCGGCGCTCATTCGTCACCTGGCAGGGCTGTCGGAGGACGTCGCTCGCGACCTCGCACGACGTGCGGGCGGCGATGTCCGTTTCGCGATGCGACTCCTCGACGAAGTGGTCGAACAGGCCGCCCTGCAGCTCACGCCCAGCGGTTGGGCGCCGCACCCGGACCTGCGCCTCGATCTTCCCGCGACCCTCGAGGACGCATGGGAACGCCGACTCGAGCGCGTCCTCGCCGACCTCCCCGAGCCGACGCGCCGGTCCCTCCGGTTCGCCGCCGTCCTCGGCCGCCGCGTCGACCCGGAGGAGTGGCGCCGGGGCCTCGCGTTCCTCGGGATGCAGCCCTCAGAGCGCTTGGTGGAACGCGCCGTCGCGTCCTTGGAGCTCGCCGGGATCGTCGCACGCTCGTCCGATG
>JBJONI010000254.1:0-2869 GCA_046051915.1 Pseudomonadota bacterium | reverse complement strand
GGCCACGCGTTGGCCACTTGGGGCTTCGTCGCCGTGACGGGGCACGGCGTCCCCGAGGCGCTGTTGGACGAGACGTATGCGGCCGCCGCCGCCTTCTTCGACCAACCCGGGCACGCCAAGGCGCGATGGGAGTTTCCCGACACGGGGCGCCAACGCGGCTACACAGGGTTCGGCATCGAGCACGCGCGAGACACCGCGGTCGCGGACTTGAAGGAGTTCTGGCAGCTCGGCCGCGACCTCGGCGCCGAGCACCCGCTGCACGCCGACGGCACCCTGCTGCGCAACATCGTCCCCGCCGGGCACGACCGCTTCCACGCGCTGACGACCGACTTGTTCGCCGCGCTTGACGGCTTTGCGATGGACCTGCTCGACGCGATCGCCCGATACCTCGGCCTCGACGCCGACACGCTGGTGCAGGCGACACGGGTCGGCAACAGCGTTTTGCGCGTCATCCACTACCCACCGCTCGACGCCGCCACGCCTCCCGGTGCCGTTCGTTCGGCCGCCCACGAGGACATCAACCTGCTCACGGTGTTGCCCGCCTCCACACAGCCCGGCCTGCAACTGCTGGACAAGGAGACGGGCGCGTGGCTCTCGATCACCACGCCGCCCAACGTGATGATCTGCGACACCGGCGACATCATGGCGCGTCTGACAGGAGGCCGCCTCAAGTCGACCACCCACCGCGTCGTCAACCCGCCCAGCGCCGACAACGTGGCGCGCTACTCGATGCCGTACTTCTGCCACCCGCGGCCCGACTTCGTGATCGACCCGGGCGACGGGGCAACCTCGCCGCTGACGGCCGGCGCGTTCCTCCGCGAGCGCCTGATCGCCAACGGCGTCCTGGCGGGTTGACGGATGCTGCACGACCTCGGGCATGGGTTGTGGGCTTGGGAGAGCGTTCTACGGCTCGGCGCTGGGTTTTACCTACCGACCCGAAGCGTCGTCGCGCGGCTCGACGATGGCACCCTGTGGATGCACAGCCCGCTGCACCTCCACGAAGAGGACGCCGAGGCGCTCGACGCGCTCGGGACGGTCCGCCACATCGTGGCCCCAAGCGCGATGCACCACCTCGGGCTCAACGAGGCCTGTCGTCGCTGGCCCGACGCGACGCTGTGGATCCCCGACGCGCTCGCACGCAAACGCCCTGACCTCGCCCACGCAAGGCGCCTGAGCGACGCCGAGGGAGGCGCCGTCTGGGGCACGTCGCTGCACCTCGAACCCTTGCGAGGCGCCCCACGGTTCGACGAATGGGTGTGCTACCACGCCCCCACGCAGACCCTTCTCTGCGCGGACCTGTTCTTTCACGTGGTCGAGGCCCCTGGGTGGCTCACGCCTTGGATCCTGCGCGCGACGGGTACGTGGGGCAAGCTCGCGATGAGCCGGGTCTGGCGCGCCGCGGTGCAGGATCCGGAGGCGTTCCGCAGCAGCCTCGACGCCGTTCTCGCATGGGCGCCCGCCCGCCTGTTGCCGGGTCACGGTGCCGCCATCCATGCCGACGCCACCGCCCGCCTGACCGAAGCGATGGCGGGATGGCGAGCGTCGCGCTGATCCGGCAGCCCGTCGCATCGGCGGCGGGGTGGCGCGCCGCCGCAGACCATGCGAAGGGACGGCCGAACCTGTCGCTGGAGCCCGCATGTCCCGTACGACCCTGACCCACGCGCTCGCCGCCCTCGCCGCCTTCGCCCAAGCCGGCGTCGCGCTCGCCGCCGACAAGGCGCCTCTCGGCGACGTCTGCGTCCTCACGGTCACGGACACGAACATGGGGCCGAAGAAGCCGCATGAGATCATCCTCAAGCTCGACTGCGGTGCCGCCACCACCCAGGCGCTCACCACCCTCGGCGCGCACATCAACAACGCCGCGACCCTCGCGGAAGGCCTGCAGCTCGCGGTGGGCGCGGGCTTCGAGATCGAAGCCTACAGCGCCTGGTTGACGGTGACGGGCAACGCCACGGTTCACCAAGCGATCCTCGTGCGCGACGGCCTCCGCACCACGGGCGACGCCGCCGACGACGGCGACGACGAGGCGATCGAAGAAGCGACCGAGACGACGCCCCCCGCGACGGACGCCACCGACGCGGCCGCCGACGACGACGAGGGCGCTGAGGAAGACTGAGCGGCCGCGACCGTTAGGTCGACGTAGGAACGCCGCCGGCGTCCGCCAGAACGCCGGCGGCCTCGGCCAGAACGTCGCCGCCAGGCGAAGCCACCGTAGCGGTCAGCACGCGCCGCGACGACAGACTCGTCTGGACCTCCGCGACACGGTCGACGAACGCCCGCAGCTCGGGCTCGGAAAATCCAGAGAACAGGTCGTCGAGCACGGCATTCGACACGCGCACCAACCGCCCGAACTCGGCGCGCGCGCGCGGTGTCGGCTGCACGAGCAACGCCCGTCCGTCGCTCGGGTCGGGGGTGCGCTCCACCCAACCGTCCTCTTCCATCTTGCGAAGCAGCCGGCTCGCGGTGACGTCGCTAACACCAAGTGCCGCCGCCACGGCTTGGGCCTGAATCGCGCCGCGTGCGTTGAACAAAACGATCAGGGCGTTCGCGCGCGCCGGCGTCAGGCCGCTTAGGCCCGCCCCGTCGAGCCGCTCCCCTGTGCGGAGCAGGATCTGTTGGTGGAGACGCCCGAAGGTCAGCATCGCCTCGGTCTGAAAGCGACGCCACGCGATCTTCGCCTCGCGCGTCCGCTCGGTCATCCGCGCCCCCCACGTCGCCCGCGTAACGCAACGCGGGTGAAAAGCCCGACGCCCCCGGCACCTTTCGGTGACGGGGGCGGGGTGTGACGTAGACGAAAGTTGGGGTCCTCTTCCGAGCGTTCGTGAACGCGCTGCCGCGTTGCCGCGGCGAACAAGGACGTTGCGCAGGA
>JBJONI010000253.1:0-13152 GCA_046051915.1 Pseudomonadota bacterium | reverse complement strand
CCCCGCCAAACACCGCGCAAGCCTTGCACGTCGCCGTCGACGGGGGCGCGATCGAGGTCGCCCTCGCCGCCCTCGAGGGCGTCCTCGGCGCCGCCCCCGAAGCCGATGCGCCGCTCGTGCTCGACGTCACCGCACGGCCGTCGTCGGGCTGGGAACGCCACCGACTCGCGCATCGGGCGTCTGCGCTCGGCTGGCGCGTCGTGGGTTGGGTGCTCACCGACGAGGCCGTCGAGGCGCTCGCCGCAGCCCACCTCGGCGCCGCCGTGTTCCGTGGCGAGGCGCCTGCGTTCGACGACGGTCCGATCGATCTGCCTGGCGCCGACGCGCTGGCGGCCGCGCTCGCTGACGCCGGCTGACCGTCCATGGTCCGCATCGCGCACGCGACCGACATCCACTGGTTCGTTCCGCCCCCGCTGAGCCGGCTGAGCACCAAGCGCTTGCTCGGTAGCGCCAACCTGTACCTCGCCGGACGTCGCCACCACTTCGACCGCCAGGTCCAAGACGCGCTCGTCGCTGCGATCGTCGACGAAGCGCCCGACGTGGTGGTGATCAGCGGCGACCTCACCGCCACCGCGCTCCCCGCGGAGTTCGAGGCAGCCCTTGCGGCGTTGCAACCCATCTTGTCGCGCTTCTCGACCTTCATCGTCCCCGGCAACCACGACGTTTACACGCGCGGCGCGCAGCGGGACCACCGGATCGCGCGCTGGTTCAGCCCGTGGATGCACGGGGGAACCCCTGAGGGCGTCGCGAAGCTCGATGTCGGCGACGTCCGGCTGCTCGGTGTCGACCCGAACCGACCGACCGGCCTCGGCGCCGCCGGCGTCCTCCCCGAGCCCGCCGTCCAAGCGCTCGCCGCCGCCGTCGCGGCGACGCCCAGCGACCGCGCGTGCGTCGTGGTGGGGCACTACCCCCTCGCCGACCGCCACGGCGCGCTGTACGACCGCGCGAGCCACGGCCTGCGCAACGCCGCCGACGTCGTACGCGCGCTGACGGGCGGCCCCCGCGCCGCCGACCTCTACCTACACGGCCACGTCCATCATGGTTACCGCACCGTGGCGCCCGGGACGTCGATGCCGACGTTCAACCCGGGGTCCAGCGGGTACGCCCACCAACCGGCAGCGCGCCGTGCCGCGTGCTTTGGGATCTACGACGTCCGCGCAGGGCACCCGCCCGAGGCCCGACGCCTGCGATGGGACGGCGTACGCTTCGCGGATGAGGCCGGCGGCGCCTGGGCGTCTGGCCGATGAGCGTCTACGCCGACTGGAACGCGACCCATCCGCTGCGCCCGGAGGCGGCGGCGGCGATGATCGCTTGGTCCGGTGTGCCCGCCAACCCCTCGTCGGCCCACGCGGCAGGACGAGCGGCCCGACGTGCGCTCGACGAGGCGCGGGCGCGCATCGCGGAGCGGCTCCAGGTCCCCCCCGACGGCGTGGTGTTCACCTCCGGCGCCACCGAGGCCAACGCGCTCGCCCTGCATGGCCTGTGGGCCCGCGGCCACCGCCACGTCCTCGCGTCGCCGCACGAGCACGCGAGCCTCGCGGACGGCCTGACCACGTGGGAGGCGCGCGGTGGGGTCGTCACGTGGATGCCGGTCGACGTACACGGGCGCGCCCAGCCGGTGCCCTGCGATGCCGATGTGGCCGTGTTGATCGCGGCGCAACACGAGACGGGGGTGGTGCAGCCCGTGCACGAGCTGCTCCGCGCCGCGCCACGCGCGTGGCGACACGTGGACGCCACGCAGCAGGTCGCGTGGGGGCCGCTGCCCGACGCCGACAGCCTCGCCGTGTCGGCCCACAAGGTCGGCGGGCCGGTCGGGATCGGCGCCCTCGTGTTCCCCGGCGGCGGCCGCGGGTTTCCAGCGCTGTTCGCAGGCAGCCAAGAACGAGGACGCCGCGCCGGCACCACGCCCGTCGCCCTCGCCGCCGGGTTCGCCGCCGCGCTCGACGCTTGCCACACCGAGCGCGACGCCGCGGTCGGCCTCGTGGCCCGCGCGCGCACGGCGGTCGAGGCCGCGGTCCGATCTCTCGGCGGCGTCGTCCACGGCGAAGGCGTCGAGCGGCTGCCCAACACGGTGGCGGCGTCGTTCGACGCGCTGACGGGGGAAGCCCTCGTCGCCAGCCTCGATCTCCTCGGCGTGGCCGCGTCTGCGGGCGCCGCGTGCGCCTCGGGCGCGTCGGAAGCCTCCCCAGCGCTTCGCGCGATCGGGTGGCCGAACCCCAACGCGCTGCTCCGCCTCAGCCTCGGGCCCGATCTCGACGACGACCGGGTGGCGACGCTGATCGCCGCGTTGCGCGCCGCCGTGACCCAAGCCCGCGAGGCGGAGGCTTGGGCGGTGGATGGCGACGCGGGGTTTCACCGTTAGGGACGCGCAGGAGGCGACGATGGCGCTTGGCGGACAGCACAACGAGACGTTCCACACGCCGCGGCCCGTCGACGTCGTCGTGGCCCACCTGCTCGACCCCGCCGCGATCGCCGCCGCCGTCGAGGGCCTCGAGCGACACGAAGTCCTCGTCCGCGACGCCGACCACCTCACGATGCGGTTCGTCCTCGCGGCCCAAGGCGCGGCAGGGATTCGCTTCCAACCTGATTACCGAGTTTCCTGGAGACGGACGGCCGATGGCATCGCGTGGGACGCGGCCGAACCCAGCAACCTCGTGAACCGCGGCACCGCGAAGATCACCGCCACGTCGACGGGGTGCACGGTCGTGTGGTCGCAGGCGATCGAGCTTCGGATCGACATCCCGCGGCTCGCGATGCCGCTGGTCCGGCCGGTGCTGGATGCCGCGCTCACGCCGGCCCTGCGCACCTACGTCGCGCGACTCGCCGCGGGGCTGCGGTGACGTACGCGCGCACCGCCGCGCTGCTGCTCGCTTGGGTCGTGCTCGCGCGGACGCTGGCAGTCTCCGCCGTCGATACCTGGCTCGGCATGAGCTTGCACCGTGGGTGGTCGCCGGTCGTGACGTTGCTCCTTTCGGTGGTCGGCACGTCGATCGTCGCCCCCCGCGCACGCGGCGCATGGACGGCGCTCCAGCGACCCGACCGGGCCCCCGTCGTCGTCGGCGTCAGCGTCGCCACGGCGGCACTGATGGTGCTGCACGATGCCTCGTACCAGTCCACCTACTACGCCTACGGCTACGTCCCCGACCGCGTGATCGGTGAATGGCCGTTTCGAGGCGGCGAGACGCGCGAAGAGGACCGGGTGGGCTACCACATGACCGCCCACACCCTGCCGGACGGGACGCGCGCCTGCGGGGTTGGCGACGTCCCGACGGACGCGCCGACGATCGTGCTGATCGGCGACAGTTGGACGTACGGCGTCGGCCTGCCCGACGAGGAGACGCTGTGCTGGCACTTGCGCGCGCGGGCCGAGGCGTCTGGGCACGTCGCACGCTGGATCAACCTCGGGCAACCCGGCGCGAACCTACGCAGCCACGCCGCGACGCTGCGGTACGCGGTGGAGACGCTGCACCCCGATCTCGTCCTGATGGGCAACCTGCCGGTGGACGACAGCCGCGGCGTCGACCTGAACGACCAGCGGCGGTTCGCGCACTCCCTGCTGTTTCGCGCCGTCGCGGCGGTGGTCGGTCCGCAGACGCTGTGGGACACGCTCACCCTGTTGCCTGAGCTGATGCCCGCCGACGGGTGGGGCCTCGCGTACACGCGGGCGGCCGCGACGGCGATCGCCGAAGCGGCGACCGTGACCGACACGCCCGTGTGGGTCGAGTGGATCCCCGGCCACTTCACCGACGACCCGTGGCCGCTCTCCGGCTACCGGGCCGTGTGGGAGGCGCTCGCCGCCACGCACCCGGCGGTGCACCTCGCGCTCACCGAGCCCCTGCGGACGGGGCCCGACGAGGCGCCGTGGATCATGGCCGGCGACGGTCACCCCACCGGCGCGGGCAACGCCGAGCGTGCGCGGCGTTGGGACGACGCGCTGCGTCCATGGTGGGGGGCACAATGAGTCGCCTGCAAGGCCTCGCCGGGCCGCTCGCCCGCACCGCGACCGGCGTGATGCTCGCCCACGCGGTGTTGAACCTCTGGATCGTGAGCGCATGCGCCGCTTGGACCGACGCCCCCTGGGTCGTCGCGTGGCTCCTCACCCGCATCGCGCTGCACACCGGGGGCGCGGTCGGCCTTGTCCGGGGACGTCCAGTTTGGGCCGGCGCGGGGCTGTGGCTCGACCTGCTCGGCCAAGCCGCGTCGGTGGCGACCGACCCGAGCAGCCTCGCCCCGGTGCGCGTCGTGGTGTGCCTCGCAGGCACATGGGGCGCGCGTTCGCTCAGCGCGGCGCCAGGAACACGTCCACCAACACCATGACCACGCCGAACACGATCCCGATCGACGCTTGGATCGTCACCGCGATCTGAAGGCTCCGGTCGGGGAACGTCGGCAGGTCGTCGACGGCGGGTCGCGGGCCGCGGGGCTTGGGCGCGGGCGCGGGCGGCGACGACGCAGACGCCGCCGGGGCCGTCGACCGAGGGGGGGGCGCAGGAGCAGGCACAGGAGCAGGCGCAGGTGTGGGCGGTGTTGCCGCGGCCGGTTCGGGTGCCGCCGCAGGGGCCTCGTTCAACGCGGCGAGCGCGCGCGCGGCCGCGCTCACCGGGGCGGGCGCAGGTGCGTCGGCGGGCGCAGGTGCGTCGGCAACCACCTCCGCAGGCGCTTCAGGTTCGGCGGCGACGGCAGGCGCCGACGCGGCGGCCTCCTCGGCGACCGGTTCGTCGTACGCCACGACCTCGCGCTGGATCTGCGGAAGGGCGGCCGCTGCGGCCTCGTCCGCCGAGGGTCGGGCACCGCGGCGCGCGCGCGGCTTGACGGCCGCGATGGCCTCGCGGGCGTCTGCCGCGACATCCTGCTTCTTCCGTGCCATCTCGACCTCCGGCGGGCCTCAAGCGGCCCCGATGTCAAGATCGTACACGATGTTTGCCCCGAGCTGGGGTGTCGGCCTCAGATCCCGTTCGGGTCGAGGCCGGTCCCCCGCACAGGCGCGAGCGTGTCGGCGTACAACAAGCAGGTCCCCGCCACGCCGGCGTCCACCACCCCGCCTCGGACGATCAGGTCGGGCGCGTCGCTCGCGTACGTGTTGCCTTGGAGCAGGCTCGTGGTGAACCGCCACGTCACCCCATCGACGACGACGTCCTCCGACGCCCCGCACAGCCCCTTGTAGTCGCTCTCCATGATGCAATCGACCTCGTGCTGGCCGACGGTCGCGGTGCCGCCTGGGGGGATCGTCAACACGTCTCCGACGGCAAAACGCGACGCAAACGCGGCCGGACAGCTCTCGAGCCCGGTGTACGAAACGACCTCCCACACCTGCTCATACGCGGGAGACCCAGGCCAAGGGGCTGCGCAGTTGCTGGACGTGTCGGCACCGTTGCACGGCAGGTTCCGGAACGTGAACGACCCTTCGAACGTGGAACCCCCGGCGCTCGCACCTTCGAGCGTACCCGCGTACACAAACGGGAAGACCGTGCTGCCCGTCCACGTGACGTCGTCGATGTGCAAGGTGACCTGGCTCGGCTCCGCGTTGCGGAAGTCTCCGCCGAGGTAGAGGTACCCCGCCGTCTCGTACGTACCCGGCTGTCCCGGGATGATGTCGACCGAAAGCCCACGATCGGCCGACATCCCCCACTCGGCGATGTACGGCCAACTGATCGACGCCACGCTGAGCGAGTCGTACTGCCAGCCCCTGCCGCCGGCGTTCAAGGACGTCTTGCTGCCGTCCGGCCCGGTGATCGACAGCGACAGCGACGGCGGACCCGAAGCGCCACACGCGACCGTGAACAGCCACCAACCCCAACGAGGCATGCCACCCTCCCGCGCTCCTCTCTTCTCTCGCCGGATGACCGACGGCGAGGACCGCCTTTCCGCCACGAGAGGCCGCGCGACCCGCGGAGTGCGCTGCGACCGATCCCGACGCCAAGGTGCCACCGTTGGTTGCGTCAGCGCCGTTCGAGCGCCGCGAGGCGGGCCTCGAGCGACGCCTGGGTCGCGCGGAGCGTCTCGATCTCGCGGGCCTGCGCCTGCACGGTCGCGACGGCCATCGAGGCGAGCCCGTAGACGTCGACGTGCTCCCCATCGAGCGCGACGGCGGGGAGGGTCGGACGGTCGTCGAGGATGAACCCGAGCCGCGCGCGTGACGCCGGGTCCGCACCGTTGTAGCGCCACGTGGCCAGCGGCAAGTCGAGGGTCGCGTGACGAACGGCATCGACCTCGGCCGACGTCAGGTAATGGATGTCGTGCTTGAACTTGGCGCGCGAGATCGGACAGGCCGCGTCGGAGTCGCCCTTGGGATCCTCGGTGGCGCACACGAGGCGCGTGTTGCAATCATCGCCCCGATCGCAGGTCGCGCCCTCGGTGCTGCAGGCGGTGCCCTCGACCTCGTCGCTGCAGGACGGCACGCCCTCGGTCGGGCCGTTGTAGCCGCCACACGCGGGGTCGCCGCAGGTGGTGAACCAAACGGGCTCGGACGGTGGCGCGTCGGCGTCGCTGCCCTCCCCGCACGCGAGGGTCAGCGGGAGTGCGACGAGGAGCGGGCACAAGGGAAGGAACGATTTCATGGGGACGCCTCTGGGGGTCTGCCGAGTTTGCCACAGCGCGCCCCGGATCCGGCGCCCGCCGCCTGCCCGTCTCGGCCGGGCCGCGCTACACCGCCTTGACCGAAGGAGCCCCCGATGGCGCGACCCACCCCGCTTGTTCGTCTGTTCGCCACCACCCTCGCGATCGCCGCGCCCGCCGTCGCGTCCGCGGGGGGTGAACGCGACACGGTGCAGCCCGCCGAGGACAGCGCGCCGGCGCCCGCCGACGTCGCCGCGCCACCGTCCGATGCGATCGTGACGCCGAGCGGCCTCGCCTACCGCGTCCTGGAGACGGGTGGCCGGACCGACCACCCGACGGCGTTGTCGACGGCCACCGTCGACTTTTCGTTGTGGTCGACCGACGGCACGCTGCTCGACGCGTCCTCGTTGCACGGCGGCGCCGCCACGTTCCCGCTCAAGGCGGTGATCCCGGGGTTCTCCGAGGGTGTGCAGCTCCTCGCGCCGGGCGACACGGCCCGGCTGTGGGTGCCCGAGGCCTTGGCCTACCGCGGCGCGGAAGGAAAGCCTACGGGCATGCTCGTCTTTGACGTCACCCTGCGCGATTTCACGTCGCCGCCTGCGGCGCCCGCCGACGTCGCGGCTGCGCCCGAGAACGCGACCCGTACCCCGAGCGGTCTCGCGTACGTGGTGCTCGAACCGGGACGCGGGACCAAGCACCCCAAACCGACGAGCACCGTGACCGTGCACTACACCGGCTGGTTGACCGACGGCAGCTCCTTCGACAGCTCGATCTCGCGCGGTCGCCCCCTGCAAGCCCGCGCCGACCGCCTGATCGCCGGTTGGACCGAGGGGCTTCAGACGATGGTCGTCGGCGAAACCACCCGGTTCTGGATCCCCGAAGCGCTCGCCTACCAAGGACGACCGGGGATGCCGCCCGGGATGCTGGTGTTCGACGTCACGCTGCTCGCGATCGAGGGTCGACGCCGCTGACGGCCCGAAGTGTCAGTGCATGCACCCCATGTAGACCTCGCCGACCTTGAGGTAGGCCGTCGGGAAGCTCGCTTTGGCCCGACGTAGCAGCGCGGCGTGACGCGGGTCGCCCGGGAGCAGCACGCCGGCCGTGACGATGTACAGACCGGGTCGCATCCGGCCGTATGCCGACGACAGCTCAATGCTCACGGCGAGCCCGCCGTCCTCCAACCCGCGACCCCGAGGGACGTAGCAGGGCGCTTCGACGCCGTCCGCTTCGCACAACGCAGCCGGCAGCGTGAGGCTCGGCTCCTTGGCACCTGCGACGGGGGTGAGACCGCGGAGGTCGAGCGGAAGGTCCAAGGCAGCGGCGGCGGACCGCGCGACCCGGAGCGCGTCGTCGTAGCGGGTCGTCGACGCGACGAGAAGGAACGACAGCGGCTGGTACGGGCCCTCGTCGTACGAGGCGTCCTGCGCGTGACCGGGACGCGCGGCCGCGGCGGCGAGGAGGAACACGGCCAAGGAGCGGGCGATCAGGGGAGCGAACACGCGGCGCATCGAGCCTCCAAGCGACGCCCAGGGCGGCGTCATCGGGGGGTGACGTAGAGGGGAACCCGTACGAGGACAGGACCGGGGCGCGAGGGTTTGGGAAACCGCATCGCGCGGACCACGGCGACGATGCACGCGTTGGCGCGGGCGTCGACGAGCTCGGAGCGGACGGGATCGGCGGCCACCACGCGCCCCTTGGGATCGAGGGTGAAACCGACCACGACCGTACGTCGGGTGGACGGCGCGAGGGGCTCGTCGGCGGCGCAACGCGCGACGTCGTCGAGGCCGGTGGCGAGCACGTCCTCGATCTTGTCACGGTCGAGCCAGCCGATCACCAAGCTGTCACCGACCGAGACGGCGGGTGCGGACCCCGACGGGAGGCTGCCCGGGTCTGCCCCAGCGGCGCGCGCGACGAGGAACGCGAGGACGGGGCGAGCGAGCGTGCGCGGTGGGACCATCGGCGGTAAGCCCTCGACGCGCGCGGTGTAACGCGAACGAGCGCGCTGTTGCCGCGGGGTGCAGGCCCCTCCCTCCCCTCCAACGAGGCACCGAGTCCATGGCCAGCCTTCGACCGCTCGACCCACCCCACAAGGGAATTCGAAACGCGCTTTCGCAGCTCGGACTGGCGGCGGGCAACACCGTCGCGTCGGACGAGGACGCGATGGCCGCGTTCCTCCAGCTCGGGGCCGACGTCCTCGCGTTCCTCGACGAACATGCAGCGTTCGAGGAGGCGTACATCCTCGCACCGCTCGAAGCGCGCGTGCCCGGAGCGGCCGACCGCGACCGCGCCGCGCACCATGAGCTGCAGACCTCGATCGCCCCGTTGCGCGCCGCGTTCTGCGGGCCGCGCGCGGCGCTCCCCCAGGAGGCGCTCGACGAGCTCGCCCAACAGATCGCAGCGTTCCACGCGGCGTACCTGCTGCACATGGCCGAGGAAGAGGCCAGCACGGAGCGGCAGATGATGGCCCACTTCTCCGACGAGGAGCTGATCGGGCACCAGATCGCGATCATGGCCGAGACGAGCCTGCCGAGCCTGCTGCGGATGTTCCGCTTCATCGCCCCCGCGCGCCGTCTCGACGAGAACGCGCAGGTCCTGCGAGCGCTCCGCGCCTCCGCCCCTCCGGCCGTGGTCGACGCCGTCCGCGACACCCTCCGCGCCGCGATGCCCGAGGCGTCGTTTCTGGCGCTGATGCGGGAGGTTGGGGGGTGAGGGTGTTGGGCCGAGCGGGACCGCGACGGCCTTAGCCGCGGAATACGCGGTCTTGGTGCCAGCGCAGATGCTCTGGCGCTGGGTGCCAAGCCGCGCGGTTGGGCAGGTGGAGCCTCGTGCCGTGCATCGCCTCGTAGGCCTTCCCGTTACCGTAGTCAGCCCTCAGGCGGGGGCTCAACGTGAGACGGCGGTCATCGCTGACCGTCAGGTATCCGAGATCAAAAAGGGCGTGCAGGTCGCGTCGCAGAAAAAGCCCGTTCGACGTCTCGTGGGGCCCGCCGGCGGCGTAGGGGCGGATATGCGCTGCCTCGAGGACCGGGAGCGAGTGTTCCGTCGTCACGGCGCAGGCGCGATCGTACGCTTCCATGACGGCGACCCGAAAGGTGCCCTGCCCCAGCCGCGGCGCCACCCATTGGGGCTTGCCGTACCGAGGGCCGGAGTCGCCGTCTTGCACCGACACCGACGTGGAGACCCCCTGACCGAGCATGCGTGCGGCGGCCTGGGCTTGGGTCCAGATCCGAAGGCCCTCTCCCTCTGTGAGGTCGACGCCCTTGCCCGAGACGATGTTCGCCGACCAGTCCTCAGGCGACGAAATGTGGAGTTCGTCTGGCAAGAACACGGCTTGTGTCAGCAAGGTACAGCCCACGCGATGAAGGCCTTCCCCACCTGCTGCGGCACGGTAACGGTTGAGGAGCGACACGAACCCTCGTTCATCGCTCGCACCATTACCCTCGCGAAAGGCATCCCAAGCGAGCCAATCCGGCAGAGCAACATAGCGTGTGAAAATGCCAAACCCGCCGATACGGGAGCGCGGCGCCTTCAGCCGGAAGAAGTAGGGGGCCCCCTCGGGCACGGCGGCGAAGGTGCGAGCGCTCGGCTTCCAGAAGTTCACCTCAGGCAACACACCCCGGGGCACGGCGTCTTGAGCGCGCGCTCGGAGGTGTTCGAACCAGGCATGGTCGGTGTTGCCTATGAACCCCTTGAGCATCAGGACCTCGGAAGCAGGTTGCGCACTGGAGAGTTGCGACGCCCCGCGCTTTCCTGCAGCGACGCCTAGCAAGAACGTACCATAGCCACTCCACATTCCGACCACGTATCCGCCTTCCCGCGGCGCCAGGCCGGCGGACTCGCCTCCGCGGCGCACGTGGCCCTCGACATCCCCGGCGCCGCGCGGACCGCCGCCGCGGCCGGGAGGGCGGTCGCGGTGAGGGGTTAGGTGGGGGATGCTTCGCCTGGCTCGCCCGTATGCAGAATGAGATTTTTTCTCGTTATGCATGGGCGAGGACGGCCCCCTAGGGCATAGAGCGGCATCACCAAGCGCGTTCACCTCGTGGGGTGCGGTCATGCTCGTCCGGTTTCAGCTCGAGAATTGGATGTCGTTCCGCGAGCCCGCCTCGCTGTCCCTCGTGGCGACGAAGGAGCGTCAGCACGGCGAGCGGGTGCCAAAGGTCGCCAAGTACCAGACCCGCGTGCTGCCGGTCGCGGCGATCTACGGCGGGAACGCCTCGGGCAAGACCAACCTCTTCCGAGCCCTTCACTTCGCCAAACACTTCGTCGTACGCGGCACGGTCCCCGACGCCCGCATCGCCGTCGAGCCGTTTCGCCTCGACCCGCACGCCGCGGAGCGCGCGTCGCGCTTCGACTTCGAGATCCTCGTCGGCGACCAGATGTACGCCTACACATTCGCCGTCACCCGAGCGGCGGTGCTCGAAGAGCGCCTCGTCCACATCACGAGCACGAGCGAGCGGGTGCTGTTCGACCGGCGCGACGGAGCCCCTCACTTCGACGCCGCGCTGGCCAAGGACCCGTTCTTGGGCTTCGCGTTTCGCGGCACCCGCGACAACCAGCTCTTCCTGACGAACGCGGTCTCCCAACGGGTCGAGACCTTCCGCCCCGTCTACGACTGGTTCAAGGACACGCTCGAGCTGGTCGCCCCGGACTCGCGCTTCGAGCCCTTCGAGCGGTTCTTCGACGAAGACGGGCCGATCCTCAACGGCGTCTCCGACCTGCTCCCCGGCTTTGACCTCGGCTTCCATCGACTGGGCGGCGAGGACGTCCCGTTCGACGCCCTCCCGATCGCCGAGCCCGTGAAGGCGATGGTGCAAGAGTCGCTGCCCGAGGGCGCGACGCTTCGGGTCAATGCGCCAGGAAACGAGCGTTTCATCGTCTCCCGCCGCGGTGGTGAGCTCAAGGCCCAAAAGCTCGTCACGTTCCACACGAGGACAGATGGCGCCGAGGTGCGGTTCGACCTTCGCCATGAGTCCGACGGCTCGCAGCGCCTCGTCGAGCTCCTCCCCGCCTTCCTCGACGTCACAAACCCGGCGTCGCACAAGGTGTACGTCATGGATGAGCTCGATCGCAGCCTGCACACCTTGCTCACCCGGCGGCTGCTCGAAGCCACGTTGGAGGCTTGCGGGCCACGGTCCAGGTCCCAGCTGCTGCTGACCACCCACGACGTGTCGTTGATGGACCAAGACCTGTTCCGCCGGGACGAGATGTGGCTCGTCGAGCGCGACGCCACCGGCGCGTCGTCGCTGACCGCCTTCAGCGACTTCAAGGACGTTCGCTACGACAAAGACGTCCGTAAAAGCTACCTCCAAGGCCGCCTCGGTGGCATCCCACGCCTGAGGGTCCAAGGCGGTTTCGGGCATCGGGCGGGGGTGAGAGACGGGGGCGAGCATGGCGCGGCGTAGGCGGACGTTCGACCGCCCACTCGGCGAGCGACGCTACAAAACGTTGTTCATCGTCGCCGTCGAGGGGTCCAGGACGGAGCCGGAGTACTTCGACGCCCTCAATGTCTCCGATTCCTCCACACGTGTTGTCTGCCTGCCGAGCACCACCGCGAGCGATCCGGGGGATGTGCTCAAGCGCATGAAGAAGCACATCGACGCCCATGCCCCGCGAACGGGTGATGAGGCGTGGCTCGTCATCGATCGCGACCATTGGACGGAAGCGCAGATCGAAGCGCTCTATGCCTGGAGCCGAAAGGACGGCGACCGGCATGTGGCGCTGAGCAACCCGAGCTTTGAGCTCTGGCTGCTCCTGCACTTCGAAGACGGAGCCGGCGCCCACGACGCCCGGACCTGCGTGACGCGGCTACGACGACACCTACCGCACTACGACAAGGGCGTGATCGCGAGCGCCTTTCCAAAGGCACGAATCTTGGAGGCCGTCACGCGTGCCCGCAAGCGCGACGCGCCCCGTTGCGCAGACTGGCCACGATCGCCGCCCGCAACCACGGTCTATCGGCTCGTCGCGCGGATCCTCGATGGCTGGCCGCAGGGGTAGCGGCGTGGCACGAGGCGTGCCCTACGAACCCAAAACCCTGAGCGTCAGGACGTTCTCCTCCATGGCGGACGCGCCCTAGGCGAGCGCCCACGTCCTCCGCTCCTCCGCGCTACCCTCCCCCTTCCAACCCCCCGGATCCCCATGCAACTCTGGCGCGCCGGCACCCTCCTCGGTCATGTCCCTCACCCCGCGCCCGACCGCTGGGACCCCACGACGCAGACCGGCGCGTTCGAGCCCGCGGAGGCGTGGGGCGAGGTCGCGGCGCTGTTCGCCGCCGAGGTCCTGCACTTGCAATGGGCCGACCGCGACGCCGCCTGTTGGGACGCGTGGCGGGCCGCGGCCGACGCCGCCCAAGGGCCGGGCGTCGAGGCCCGCGAGGACGACGGCACCACGCGCCCGGTGTTCCTCCGCGTGTCCGACGGCCGCGCCGAGGTGCGGGTGCGGCCGGTGGCGGGATAGCCGAGCCCCGGCGAGACACGCATGTCCCATCCCCCACGCTACCCCGTCCCGCTCGCTTGGCCTTGGCGCGTGGTCTGGCAGGCGCTGCACGTCGACGATCCCGACGCCCTCCCGCCCGACGACGAAGAATGGGGCTGGTTC
>JBJONI010000252.1:0-3029 GCA_046051915.1 Pseudomonadota bacterium | reverse complement strand
GCTGCGTCCGCGCCCAGCACAAGGCGGGGGAACAACTCGGGCAGCCTGTCCACGAGGGCTTGGCCACTCGATACGGCGGCTTCGATCTTCCGGGTGATCGAGGCCGCGATCGCTGCGACCTCCACAGCGCAGTCCGCCGCATCAACGGTCACTTCATCGGTCCACTCGTCCTCGTCGGTCAGCACCTCCAGGCGCACGACGACCGGCTTGTCGGGCGGCCAAGTGCTTCCTCCGAGGAGCACGAGCAGGCTGTCCGTGAGCGCAACGTGCCCCCCGGCCAATGAGGGCACGCCGCCGATGCTGGGCTGAATCGCTCGCCCACCTTCCGCCAGGGCGAACAACCCATCGGTGCCGTCGATGAAGGGCGCCTTGCCGAGACGCTGGGCGACGAAGCGCCCGGCATCGCGAGGTGTCTGCCGCTCAAAGCACCAGTGACGCAACCCGTGCCCGTCGCGCAGATCACGATCGGCCGCGTCGCGGACGGAGCGGAGGATGCGCGGCGCTCCCAGCCGGTCGAGCGCGCCGAGCGCTTCCGCGAGCGCACGGATTCGCTGGGCGGGCGGCGTGGTCGGGCATGGGACGAGGCTCGCCTCGTCGAGTGCGGGCTCCATGTCGTCTCCCTACAGCAGTTGCGCAAGCGCGAGATCGAACTGGTCGAAGAACCCATCGGGCCATTCGCTCAGGCGGCCATCGGCGTCGATCGTGGGCGACTTCGGCTGCACCGGCCCACCATCGGGCGACGGGGAGAGGAAATGAACCGCGACTTCCTCGGGCGTGATTCGCCCCTGCTTGGTTGCGAGCCGCAGGCCGTTGAGCACATGGTCGGAGTGCGTCTCGACGATCACCTGAACGCCGCTCGCCGCCGCGACCGCCAGCAGCCAGCCGATGTGCTGCTGCGCGCGGGGGTGCAGGTGGACCTCCGGGTTTTCGACCAGCAGGCCATCACCCTCCTCGGCCGCGAGAACGGCGACGAGGATGGGAAAGAGCTGGGTGAGCCCGAAGCCCACGTTCTGCGGGCGCTGGAACTCCGCCTTCGCGTCGGACTTGAGGCGCAGACTGACCGCGCTGGCTCCGTCGATGGGCGACACACGGAGGTCGCAGCCAGGAAAGAACTCCTGCATCCGCGCGCGCACCTGATGGAAGAGCGTAGGGGGCAGCCCTGCCTTCCGCAGCGTCTCCCGCACGGGGGTGTCCTCCTGCCAGTAGAGCAGGCCGGCGGCCAACTCACCGCGCGAACCCACCCGCGCGTGCGACGCCGGATCCCGAAGGGGCAACAGCTCCCTCGGACCCGTTCGTTCAGCCGTGACCCAGCTCATCCGACGAAGAACGTTCACGACCGTGCGGGGGCGCGACCAATCAGACGGCAGGAGCCATCGAAGCGGGGCCGTGGGCGCAACCATCTCGCCGTCCACCTCGATCGAATCCAGCTCGACCGAGAGTGCGCGTCGGTCCTCGGCGCGAAAGCTCCACCGGATGGTCTGATCACCGGTGCTCGCCCCCAGGGACAAGCGGCGGCGCGCGGCCCGCTGGTTCAGCACGTCCGCCGCGCTGCCCAGCGCCAGGTCTGGCCCATCGAGCAGCAGGCTGTCGCTCCACTCGCGGTGTGAAAGCGTGTGGGCAAGGAGCACGAGCGACTGGATGACGGAGGACTTGCCGCCTCCGTTCGTGCCCGACAGCAGCGTGAGCGGGCGCAGCGGGAGCTGCAGGGCGTCGAAGCACTTGAAGCTGGTGATGTGCAGCTCAGTGAGCACGGAACACCTCGGTCAGCATGGCCGAGGCCATCTCGAAGCGCGTGCGGACCTCCTTCGGGGTGTTGGGGCCGTAGGTGATGGCCTTGTTGAAGGTGTCGTCGGCGAACAACCCGTAGATGGCCTCGCGGAGGGGGCCTGCCTTCGCGGCCACCTCGTCCTCGGCGCGGTCGGCGAGCCCCTGGGCCATCACGTCGAACAGCGAGGCGTTGAGCACGCTGCGGCCCTGGTCGGGGCGGCGGTGCTTGCGGAAGGCGTGCTTGCCAAAGGCGAGGAGGTTGTTCGCGAGGGCCCGCCGCAGGCGGCCGCGGAGCTGCTCGCGCGCGGGGGCGGGCAGCGTCGCGAAGTGGATGAGCCCGTCGGCCAGCCACTTGTCCATGTCCCCCTTGTAGGCGTCCAGGGGCAGCAGCGAGAAGGAGACGAAGCGGTTGACGAACTCGCGGTCCTGCATCTTGCTGCTGTTGAGGCTGCCCCCCGTGGCCTCGCGGAACAGCGCTGTCTCGGACTCGTCCCGCAAGAACTCGGTGGCGGGCCCGTTGTAGAGGGCGTTCCGCATCTGCTGGCGGGTGAGGGGCGCCCCGCTGTTCACACGGTCGAAGATGTCGAGGCGCGCGCGCTCGGGGGCTTTGTGGTCGATCACGTAGAACAGCAGCTGGCAGTCTTCCACGCGGTTCTGTAGGCGGGCGTCGAGTTCGTCGAAGCGCCGCTTGTCGAGATCGGGGCGGTCGGGGAGGACCAGGGCCAGCTCGCCGCCCAGGAAGCGGGCGAGGGTGGTGAGGCGCTGCACGCCATCGACGGCGATGAGCCGGCCCTCGGCGTCTTCGGCGAGGTAGAAGACCGGCATCGGGATGCGCAGCAAGATGGATTCGATCAGGCGCGACTGCTTCTTCGCGTCCCAGACGAAGCCCCGCTGGAAGTCGGGCGCGAGGAGGATTCGCCCCTTCTCGATGCGCCGCACCACGTCCACCGCGGTGCGGCGCTCGTCGCGGATGGCGAGCTCATCGAGCGGGTAGCCATCCCAGCCACCGGGCTCGGGCTGCTCGTAGCCCTCGATCGACTCCTCCTTCTCGGGAGCGTTCGACGGCGTGCCGTCCGTGTGAGGCTGGGTCATGTCAGGACTCCTCTCGCGCCGCCCGCTTCTCCGCGAGCGTCAAGTGTACGTCGTTGTCGCGGTCCTCGCCCCACGGCGAGCCCGGCGGGTTCTTGCCCCGGTCCTTGCCCCACTTGATGTTGGGCTTCCAGCGAAGCACACCGGCCCCCTTCGCACCCACGTCGGCGACG
>JBJONI010000251.1:0-4410 GCA_046051915.1 Pseudomonadota bacterium | reverse complement strand
GGCGATGTGGGTGCAGCCGTGGCCGGCGGGCGCGTGTTCCAGCGGGGCGACAGCGGCGCTGAGGTGCTGGAGATCCAACGTCGCCTCGGCATGGCCGGCGGGGGACTGACCGGGACGTTCGGCCCGACGACCGAGGCCTACGTGAAGGCCTTTCAAGCCCAAGCCGGCGTTCAAGCCAACGGACAGGTGGGCCGGGATACGTGGGCGGCGCTCGAACGAGCGGGCGAGGGCGCGACCCCGTCAGGCGCGAGTCCGTCCGCGGGCCCGCTGGCGGCCCCTGCGGCGCGAGCCACCGGCGCCAGCGACACCCGCAGCACGCCTTCAACGGGCGCGAACGGCAACGTGCCGATGATCGACCAACATCGGCTCCCCGCGTCGCGCAACTGGGCCTACTGCGGCATCGCGACGGTGGGCATGGCGCTGGCCGAAGCGGGCAAGCCGATCAACCTCCAAGACCCATCGACGTTGAACGCCGTCGCGGGCCGGATCTACATCGAGGGCTCTGGGACGAGCGGGTCGGCGATGGCGTCCCTGATGCGCGAGAAGGGGATCCGCGACGCGAGCTTCACGCAAGGGGGAAGCGTGCCCCAGATCGTGGCGCGGCTCCAGGCAGGGTCAACGGTGCCGATGGGCGTCACCAGCCTCAGCGGCGTCGTCGTGTCGCTCCCGCAGCCGAGCGCGCGCTACCCCTCGCTCAAGGTGGGGGACCGCCACCAGCGGACCTACGGCGCCTCGGGGCACTGGGTCCTCGTGGTCGGCTTCGAGGGCGACCCCAAAAAACCGACGTCGTTCTTGATCAACGACCCGGATTCGGGCGCAAAACTGCGGATGTCGCGCTCGGAGCTCGAGACGGCGTCACTCGCTTCCCAGGGCATCTGGATGGTCAGTCACGGCGGTTGAGGGACCACCGGCCGAGCCTAGGTGTGCTGGCGTGTGTCCAAAAGCGAAGAAGGCCGGGCTGAGCCGGCCTTCGAGAGAGAGCTTCGCCGAGGTCACTCGCCCGGGCTGAACGTGAACGGGTAGTTGACGATGACGATACCGCCACCCTGAGGCTCGGGGAACTTCATCTGGTAGAACTTGTCGATGATGCACTTGTCGGCCGTGGCGTTGAGGCCAGAGCCAGACGCCGTCGACACCGAGCCATCCTTGCTGATCGTGAACTTGACCGTGATCTTGCCCGCCAGCGTCGGGTTCTTCGTAAGTTCGCGCTCGTAGCAGTACTTGATCAGCGACTGCTTGGAACGAACGACCTTGTCGATCAACGACTTGTCGAGCGAACCCATCACGATCGGATCTTGCGGGACGGCCGAAGGCGGACGGGTCTTCTTGACCGCGACTTCCTTCACGCCCGTGCCGCCCGTACCGCCGCCGCCCGTGGCGTAGCCGCCACCGCGGCCCGACCCCGAGCCACCGAGGCCCGAACCCGACGACCCGAGGCCGCCGAGACCATCGCCGGTGCCTCCGCCGCCGAGACCGCCGCCGCGCATGCCGAGACCGCCGACACCAAGCTGGGTGCCCTTCGTCCCGATCAGACCGCCGATACCGGCTGCCATGCTCGCGTTGAGGCCCGACGAGAGCATGTTCTGGGTATCGTTCATCGCGCCGAGCAGACCGGAGTTCTCGAGCTCGGCCGGACCGTCGGTCGCGGAGCGCGTCTTCTGGCCCGAGGCCTGATCCATCTTCGCGCTCTTTTCGCCCACTTTGCCTTCCTCGTCCTTGGCCTTGGCGCCTTCTCCGGCGTCAGGGTTGGCCTTGTTGGGCTTCTTCTCGTCCTTCGGCTCTTCCTTCTTCTCTTCGACCTTCTGTTGCTCCTGCTGGATGAGCGCCTCGAAGATCTCCTCGTTGAGCTCGTTGCCCTCGGAGCCATTGCCCGCGCCGACAAAGCCGACGATCAGCGCCCAGCCGGCGAACAACGCCGCGGACAAGCCGCCCATCGTCATCATCAGCTGGTCGCGCTCCTTCTCCGTGACCGGGGCCTTGGCAGGATCGGTCAGGCGCGCAAAGAACACCTGCTCGCCCACGCGGATCGTCAGGTCCGTCTTCTCGTCGACGTGGATCTCCAAGCCGTCGCCGGTGCGGGTGGCCTGGCCCGTGGTGACGAGCTGCTCGAACGAGCGCTCGACCCCGTCGATCGTCGCCGATCCGTCCCAGCTCGTGACCCGCGCCGTCCAGTGATTGCACTTCGGTGCGAAGAGCAGGTAGGACTCCGTGCTGCCCGGCAGGAAGTCGGCGGGAAGGAAGAAGTCGTTCGACCAAATCTCGTCCACCTCCGACCAAACCGGTGGAGAAACGCGCAGGATCGACGCGTAGGAGGCCGGAACCCAGCCCATCTCGCGGCCGAACAGCCGCCAGCGGTTGCCGAACGACGAGCCCACAGTGACCGGAACGCCGGCCCGGAAGTGCTGCTTCGCGATCAGCGCCTCGCCCCAGATGTGGCTGACTTCGAGGAGCTTGCCGCCGGCGGTGTCCGCGTTCATCGTGGTGCGGCTCGCGCCACGGACGATCGCGAGCGGGTCGGCGGCCGGGCCCTCTACGTCGTCTTCGTCGTAGGCGACGACCGCGGCCGCGGCTGGCAGGGTAGCGGTCGCCGCGTCCCACGCGATCTCGATCGTCACGTCGCCGGCCTCGATGGAGACACCGGAGGTGAGGGGCGCGAACGCGACGGCCTCACCACCGACCCGGAGGGCGTCGGTGCCTGGGTCTTGGACGCTGACGCTGCCGTCGGCGCCGACCTGGAAGATCGCGACGAACGGTGCAGCACCAGGGATCGCGAACTGAGCGCTCGCGTCGCTGCCGGCGGTGATTTGCTCCGCTTGGAACGAACCCTCGGCGAGGGTGGCGCCATCGCGGCGGGCGAGCAGGCGAACGGTGGGGAGGGACATCGGGAGGCTCCGTCAGCGGGAGGGGAGGCGTCGGCGAGGGGAAGAGGTCACTTGACCTCGTCGATCGACTGCTTCATCTCGAGGTTGAAGTCCTCACGGAGACGGATCAGCGGGTTGAACTGACCGCGCTTCACGTCCATGAAGACCAAGCCGTCGGGCTTCTTGAGCTCGCCCTTGAGGTCCAGGTCGTCGAAGTCGATCTCGGTGCGCTCGGCGTACTTGATCGGGCGGCCCGTGACCGGGTCGATCTCTTGCGCGCCGGCGACGCCGGCGAACGCGAAGCTGAGGAGCAACGTAGGAACGAGGTGACGCATGGGACCTCCGAAGGGGATGGCGGATGATGCCACAGGTGGTCGCGAAACTCAAGAACCTTGCGGGTTCATCGACATAGACCTGACGCGCCGAAGGAAGTTCCGCGCATCCTGTCAGAGGCGTGTCAAGGCCTCCAAAACGAACAAGGGCGGCACGCGGCCGCCCTTGGGGTGCACGGCGCCGCTCAGGGCTGGGCCGGCGCCTCGGTCGTGGGCGGCGGCTCGCTCGCGGCAGGCTCGGACGCTGCCGGGGCGCTGGTGGCCGGCGCGCCACCGCACGCCGCCATCGCCGCGTCGAACATCGGCCCGTACTGGGCGTCGTACAACTGCTTGAAGTCGGCCGCCTGCTTGGTGGCGTCGTCGCCGTTCATCGTCTCAGCGGCGACCTGGCTAAAGGCGTCGAGCTGCATGAAGTCCATCTCGGAGAAGCACTTCGGCTGCTTCTCGAGCGCCTCGCGCACGGCACCGATCTTCGCCTTCATTTCGGCGAGGATCGCCTTCGCGCGGGCCTCGCGCTCCTCAGCGAGCTTCTTCAGCTCCGCTTCCTTGCGCTTGCGCTCCGCCTCTGCAGCTTCCGTGGCCTTCACGTCGGCGAGCAGCGTGTGGACTTCGTCGTCGGCCGCGAGGCGGGTACCCATGACGGTGATGTAGTCCGTCAGGTACTTCGCTGCTTTCTTGAAGTCCTTCGTGAAGTAGTGATGCATCGCCGAGGCGTTGATGTACGGGAGACGATCCTGGGGCGTCTTGGCGATCAACTCGTCGTAGATCGCGTTGGCCTTGGCGACGTCACCCGAACCGCGCAGGGCGATGGCCTTGCCGACCAAGGCGTCGCGGGAGCCGGGGCGGGAGGCGAGGGCATCATCGAAACAGGTGAGTGCGAGCGCGTTATCGCCAGACTCGACCGCGATCAGGCCGAGGTTCAGGCTCGCCTCGTAGTGCTTGGTTCCGAGCGCGGCGGCCTTGTCGCGGGCCTCCTTGAACCGAAGCACGGCGCGCGACTTGTCGCCCTGCTGGAGCAGGACGACGCCGAGGTCGTTGCTCACGTCCGGGTTCTTCGGGTCGAGCTCGACGGCCTTGTCGCCCATGAACTTTGCGAGCTCGAACTTGCCCTGCTTGGTGTAGAGGCCGACGAGGATGCGGTAGACACCCGCGGAGTCGGGCTTGGTGTACAGCACTTCGCGGCCCGCGAGGATCGCCTCGTCGTAGCGTTCGCCAGC
>JBJONI010000250.1:0-5735 GCA_046051915.1 Pseudomonadota bacterium | reverse complement strand
CGCCTGCCGCGCCGTCCGCGCCCGCCGCGCCCGCCGCACCGGGGCCGCCGTCGGCACCCGCCGCACCGGGGCTGCCGTCGGCCCCGCGGAGCCAGGCGAGGAAGTCGGACTCGGTGCCCGTGTGCCCGTCCGCGAGCCAGATGTCGTAGGCACTGGCGCCCGCCGGTCCGCGGAATGCGTCGCACGCCACCAAGGAGACGAGCGGCAGCCAGACCCATCGCGCCGTTGTGGGTCGAGACGTTGGGGCATGGGGCATCATGAGGACTCCTCGGTGTGATGAACGGTCATGGGGACGCCGCTGTCGCGGGCGGATCCGCACCAGAGGTCGAAACGAACAAAGGGCAGAACCCCGGCTTGGCCGAAACTCTGCCCCGTTGGAAGGGTCATGGCGAGGCCGGGGCGTCGGGTAGGACCTTTCAGCGGGTGGTCCGGGTGGTGACGTATCGCGAGATCCGCGAGGTGGATCGTGTGTATCCGGTGTCGAAGGACGTGCGCGGCGTGGTCTGGCGGCAGTGGCCGGCGGAGGGACGGTACCGGAGCCGGGCGGAGTTGGCGCGCCCGATGGAGGGCCGCGCAGCGACCGCGACGACCTCGGTCGGCTTGCTTCCGCGGGGGGCCTGCCTCCCGGTCAGATGCGGTCGACGTCTCCCAGAGCCGTCAGGAGGTCCTCGGCGAGGAGCGCGCACGCCAGCCGCACCTCCGCGCCGTCCACGACGTCGGCGACCGCCCGGGCGGCCATCTCCGCGCCCTCTCCGCCGCGCCCGAACAGCGCAAGAAGTAGCGCCAGGCCCCGCCGACCCGCCTCCGCGCTGCGCGGGTCCTCCAGGACGCGCCGCATTCGCGCCGCGAAGTCGTCGGTGGGCACGCCGCGGAGCAGGCGGAACACGTCCAGCGCGTCCTTGTCGTTGGCGCGGGCCGTCCCCTTGCGCTCCTCGATCTTGTGGAGCTTCGCGACCAGCAGCCCGGCCGGCCCGGCGACCTTGGCCTCGATCATCCGCGCGTCGCTCGGGTCGAGCGCCCACAGCGCGACGCGGTCCTGATCCACGAGGACGCCCTCGAGCCCGCGCACGATGCGCGCTGCCGTGGGGGCATGGCCGCGTAGCCTCGCCGCGCGCCGTCCCTTGCCGGGGCTCACGGCCTCGGGCACCAACAGGTCGACCTGGACCTGCACCTCGAGGAGTGAGCGCGTGCCTCGCCGGGCGAGCCACACCCCTACGGCGTCCCTGCCGCCCGGCACGAAGTCGGCCTTCCGTAGCGCCACCTCCACGGGCGGGATCTCGTCGAGCAGGTCGGGGTCGACGGCGAGGTCGCCGTCCGTGGTGTACGGCGCGACCACGAGGTCGGCCTCGCCAGCGCGGAGGTAGATCGCCTGCGCCCCGACCACCACGAGCGCCTCACGGTGCGATCCCAGCGCGTCCAACGCATCGAGCAGGACGCGGCGCGCGACGACGTACAGCTCATCCACGCCACACCTCCCCGTGCTCGCTCATCCAGGCCAGCAGCGCCTCCGCCTCGGCTGGCCCGCGCCCGGGTCCCGACAGCAGGTCGGCCACCACCTGGGGAAGCGCCGCGTAGCGCACGCCCTCGTCCTCCCAGGTGCCGTCGAGCGGGTAGCCATCGTCCGGGACCAGGAGCAGCACGTTGGCGCCAGCGTCGGCGGGCCGCAGGTCCGCGGAACGCGCGAACGCGTCGGGGTCGTCGACGTACACGCTGACGAGGCGCGGCGCGGTCACGGGCGCCCGGCGCGTCGCGGCGAGGCTGCCGGTGACCGCGTAGCGGGCGTCCGTGGATCGCAACTTCTGCAGGAGGTCGGTGAGGCCACGCGGCGCGATCCACGTCGTCGTGCTTGCCCGCGCCTCCAGCGGCGCGTCCTCGGCCCACCGCTGCAGGAGGCGGCGCAGGTCGACGGCGCCGACTTGGCCACCCTCGGTGCGCTGCACGGCGGCTTGGTCGTCGAGCAGGCCCAGCAGCTTCGAGACGTAGCCGGGGGTGGTGCCGGCCTCCGATGCGAGCCCGCGCACGCCGAGCGGCGGGCGGCCGGCGCACAGCGCGCGAACGACACGCGCCGCCTTCGCCCCCCGAAGCGTCACCCGCGACGGCTCAGGCCAGGGGTCGCGCTCCGCGCCGGCGGTCTCGATGAAGAGGCCGGGAGCCGACAGCGTCAGGCGGACGCTGCCGGTGAGGTCGAGGACGTTGATGCGCGCAGCGCCGAGGATCTCCCGCGTGGTCGGCGACATCCACGGCGCGATCGCGAGCGCGGGTCGTTGGCCTGTCCTGCGCTGCACGTCGGCCGCGAGCTCGGTCGCGCGGCGCGGGTCGAGGCGCTGCCGCACCTCGGCGACCAGGGCGGCCTCGCGTCCGTCGGGCGCCCGAAGCCGGATCACCCCGTCGGCGCCCGCGGCGCTGCCCGGTGGTTCCACCTCGTCGAGCGCCGCGGACCAGCCGTCGGGCAGGCGCTCGCACAGCGTTCCCACGGCGCGGGTGAGGATCGTGTTCTCCGAAAGCATGGCGTTTCCCCGTTCAGGAAACACAGTACTTCCAGAGGACGCGGGCGGCAAGCAGGCTGGTTCCTTCCGCGGCCTTGTTTCCTGCGACAGGAAACTTAGGCATTTGGGAGAACACACCCTCCTGCGCGCGGATGGTCCTACGCTTTGACGACGCCGACACATGGCGTCGTGTTCGTACGCGCCGTCACGCGAAGCGCGTCATGACCCAACCCCCCTCCAAGTCCGCCGTGGCCCTACCCACCTCGCTCGGCCGCGCGATGGGCGAGGTCGGCTCCTACCGCGAGCACAACCCCGGCTTCGGCGCCTACCTCTGCAAGCTCCGAGAGGATCGCGGCCAGTCCCCCCGCGACGCGGCCGATCACCGCGACATGACCTTCGCCAAACGCCAGCGGAGGGAGACGGCCGGGCGCTCCCGCATCGACGGGCGCACGCTGTTCGCCGACATCGCCGACATCGCCGACGCCTACGTCCGCCCGACGTCCGCGGAAGAAACAGCACCGGATCCTCAACGAACAAAGGGCAGAACCCCGGCCTGGCCGAAATTCTGCCCCGTTGGAAGGATCATGGAGGCGGCGGGAGTCGAACCCGCGTCCGAAACCACTCAGCGTCGGCGTCTACGTGCGTAGCTTCTGAATACGATCCGGCCCTCCAGAAGCGGAGAGGGGTCCGGTTCGATCACGATTGAAGGGAGTTTTTATCGTCCTCTACGGCCCACGTGACGGGAGACGTTCGGGACTATCCAGGTCTAGACACGCCCAATGCGGGGCCCTGGTACCCTTGCATCGGACGGCCGAAGCCGCGATCAGGCGGCGAGAGCGGCGTAGTAGCTGTTGTTGTTGGCAGCTGTAAGATTCAAAGCGGATTAACGAGGAAGCCCTGAGCCCTCGGCACGCAACCGGCGCCTACCGCGACCCCGTCGAGACCGTGGCGCCCCCAGTTCCATCGACGAAATGTCAAGGACCGCAGCCTGATCGCCGCGGCCTTCGAGTTGTAGCCGACATCGCCCTCCGACGCCATCGGTTCAGCGTACTTCGCTCCGGCAGCGGCTGCGCAGGTCGCTGTTGCTGATGAAGCCGCACTCGGACGACGACTTCCCGACCACCGCGCGGCAGTACGAACGGAGGTCGCTGTTGCTGATGAAGCCGCATTCGCTGGTGTTGCCGCCGGCCTTGGCGCGGCACAGCGAGCGTTCGTCGCTGTTGCTGATGAAGCCGCACTCCGAGGAGGAGCCACCCGCCTCGGCGCGGCAACGGCTGCGCAGGTCGCTGTTGCTGATGAAACCGCATTCCGAAGGGGACTTTCCGACCACGGCCCGGCAGTAGGAACGGGTGTCGCTGTTGCCGATGAAACCGCACTCACTGGTGCTGCGGCTCTCTTGGGCCCGGCACAGGGAGCGCTGATCCGGGTCCTGGATGAACCCGCAGTCGGAGGCGAAAGACAGCGCGATGCTGAGAAGGAGGGCGATCATCAGGGGGCCTCTCGGGTTTCGAAGGTGAGCTCAGGGTTGGACTGCACGGTCTCGGGCGCCAGCCACGCCGCTGCCCGCGTCTCGCCGCGCCAACGGGCATCGAGGAACGCCGTGACGAGCGTGGTCGTCAGTGCTTTGCCCCGGTCGCTATCGAGGAAGCCCGCATCGGGCCCTTTGCAGTCTTCGAAGGTGGCGAGCAGGCGGCACATGTCGGAGAATGCGCCGTAGTGCCCGGCATCCGCGAAGGTGACGAGGCTCGTCGGCGTCCCCATCCGCTCCCACGTCGGGCGCTGCTCGGCCTCGTAGTTGAGCACGCCGTCGTTGTCGCCCGACAGCACGAGTGAGGGGACGGTGGCGGCGAGGTTCGCGCCGTCCGCACCGTAGGCGTACCAGCCGCCGGGGCTCATCGCGACCAAAGCCTCCGCGCGGGGGTCGACCGTCCCATGACCGGCGACGTCCGCGGGGTCGATGTCGGGGAGGTAGTCACAACCCTGCAGGCCATCGTTCGCGTCGCAGTACGCCGCCACCGCCGGGAAGTCGGGCTCGGCCCCGCCCACGACCAGGGCGGTGACGGCCCCGAAGCTGTGGCCGACCAGCGCGTAGGTCGACCCGGCGACGTGGCCACCCAGCAGCGGGTGCCCCGTACGGCTCGCCTCCCACGTGGCGTCGACGGCGAAGCGGACGTCGTCAGGTCGTTCGAGGACGTGACGATCCATCTCGTCCCAGTCGAGGAACAACAGAATCGTCCCCTCGTGGTCGGGGGCCGTCACGACGTAACCGTGGCGCGCCAGGTGTTCGGTGAGGGTCGGCGACTGGTAGCGGATCCCGCCAAAGCCGTGGCTAAACGCGACCAACGGGAACGCGCCATCCGCGGGAGGTGCGTCCCGATAGGCCCCGATCGTGATCGGCAGCTCCGGGTATGGGTCCGGGGTGTCGCCGGCTTGGGGCACCGCTGGGTACCACACCTCGATCTCGAGCGTGCGGCCCCGAGGATCGAGGTAGGTCAGCGTGGTGACGCCGGCCTCCCAGGTGCCGCGCGCATCGGGCGGCGTCCAGGTGTCGACGGCCTCCGCGACGTCCTCGTCGGGGCCTTGCAGGGCGTCGCACGCGACCAGCCACGCGAAGAACAGCATCCAACCTCCGCGCGTGGAGCGTACCATGGTCGACGCGGCGCGGAGGCGGTGTGGGCGCTACGGCACGCCTGTGTCGTGCACGTGCGTCGCAGGCGCCGCGCCGCCGCCGAGCACGCGCGGCGCGTAGGGCCAGACTTCGGTCACGCCGCGCCCTTGTTCGACGACGTGTCGGGCCCCCAACCGCAACCCGGGGAGCGATTCGACGTCGCCGTTGGGCCACGTCACCCACGCATCGTCGATACGACCCGACGCCCCGAGGCCTTGCTCGACGTCGAGGGTGCCGCCGGAGAACGAGCTGTTCACGCCCACCCACGCGTGGAAGGTGCGTACATCGGTCTCGATGACGAGGTGGGCGCCGCGTGCGTCGCGATGGTCGGTGGTCCCCCGAAAGCGTACCGTCAACGTGTTGGCGCCCTCGGTAGGGTTCTCGTAGACGGGGTCCTCGAACCCGTCGCCTCGGTAGACCCCACCGATGCTCTCGACGAGGTCTTCGTCACCGTCGCCGTCGAGGTCTCCAAACGCGACGCCGTGCCCCTTCTGCAGGTGGTTGAGGCCGAGCGGCGCGGCCACCTCCTCGAAGTGCACCCCGCCTTGGTTGTGGTAGACGGCGTTGGGCTCGAGCGCGTC
>JBJONI010000249.1:0-5206 GCA_046051915.1 Pseudomonadota bacterium | reverse complement strand
GACCGGTGCCTCGCCGGGCGGTGGCGGGGGCGCGGTCGCCACGTCAGGGAGCGGCTGGGGTGGTGTGACCTCAATCGTCTCCCGCGTCGGCTCGGCGGGCTGGCGCGTGATTTGAACGATCCCCGCCGCGAGCACGGTCAGCGTGACGCCGCTCAACGCCATGATGCGCAAGCGTTGCCGCCGAGGGCCGACAGGCGGCGGCGGCGTTGGCGCGGAGCGAATCGCGGGAATGGGGGCCAGCGGGGGCGGTGAGGCGCTGATGCCGAGGTCGGTCGCGACCGTTCGCGCCGTGTTTCCGGCGGAAGGGGCCGTGCGCGCGGTGACCGAGGTCGCAGACGTGGCCGAGGTGGGGACGGTCCCCGAGGCGGTCAGTTCATCGAGGAAGGGCGACGCGGTCGCTGTCGGCGTGGTGAGCTCGGCGTCGGTCAGGCTCGTGTAGGGGGCTGTAGGGCCCGTGACCCCCCAACCCCAGGCCACGAGCGTCGCGTTGTCGTCGCCGTTGGCACGCTCGACGCTTGCCATCGCGCCTTCCGCACCGGCCATCGGGTTGGACCAGTCCAGGTGGGCGAGCGCGGAACTGCCAAGCGGCCCGTGGACCCCGTCCGACGTCAACACGATTCGATCGCCGTCGTCGACCCACACGATCTCGGCCAGGTCCACTTCGACGTGGCGTTCCACACCGAGGGACCGTGAGAGGACATGGGCCTCCGGGTGCGACGCCGCGTCCTCCGCCGCGAGCAGGTCGTTGTCGACGAACAGGTTGGCCATCGTGTGGTCGCGGGTGATCGCCCGCGCCTCGCCGTGGCGGATCTTCCATGCGCGACTGTCGCCCACATGCGCGATGTGCACACGTGCGCGTCCCGGCTCGGCATCGGGCTCGATCAACGCGGCGACGATCGTCGTCCCCATGCCGGACAGCCGGTAGTTGCGTCGAGAGGCTTCGTAGATCGCTCGGTTCGCGGCCTCGATGGCTTTGACGAGGGCGGCGCGGATCGCGGGGGCGTCCCCGTCGTCGAGACGGAGGGCCTCGGCCTGCAGGACCTCAACGACCGTGCGCACGGCCAGCGTAGAGGCATGTGCGCCGCCCGCGTGGCCGCCCATCCCGTCGCAAACAATGGCAAACTCCCACGTCCCGATGCGGAAGGCGCCGAAGGCGTCCTGGTTCTCCTTGCGGAGTCGCTGCTCGCTTCGGTATCCGTAGCCGTGGTTCACGTTGTCGCCCTCGTGGTTTCCGACGTGCAGTCGGGGGGAAGGTAGCATGGTTGTGGGAAGATGGCGCGTTGTGCTTGCGATGCTCGTGGCTGGCCCATCCGCTTGGGCAGACGCTCCGGCACCGACGCCGTCCGCGGTGGCTTCCGACCACGGGCTGGCCTCGGCGTGCGGTGCGCAGATGCTCGAGCGAGGGGGAAACGCGGTCGATGCCGCGGTCGCCACCGCCTTGTGCGCTGGCGTCGTCCAACCGGCGTCTTCTGGGCTTGGGGGCGGCGGTTTCGCGGTGGTCGCTGGTCCTGGTGTGGCGCCGACGGTGTTCGACTTTCGTGAGGTCGCCCCCTCGCACGCGGTCGCCGACCAGTTCGTGGGCGCGCCGGCGGTGCGCGGCAAGCCCGCGTCGGATGAGGGCGGCCTCGCGGTGGCGGTCCCGACCGAGTCCCGGGGACTGGCGACCCTGCTCGCGACGTTCGGTACGCTGCCAGCGCGCGTCGTCGCCGCGCCCGCGATCGCGCTCGCGGAGGACGGCTTCGCGGTGCAGGCCCACCTCGCGTCGCGCCTCGCCGCGTCGAAGCAGCCTGAGATCCTGGCATGGTTCTCGAAGGACGGGCGCGTCTTGGTCGAGGGCGACCGCTGTGTTCAGCCACAACTCGCGGCCACCCTTCGCCGGTGGGCGAGCAGCCACGGCGAAGACTTGGCCTCGGGACAGGGCGCCGCTGCGATCGCCGACCACGTGCGGGCCACGGGCGGCAACATGGTGGCGGCGGACTTGGCGGCGACGCGGGTCGTACGGCGTTCACCGTTGATCGGGACCTTTCGTGGCGAGACCGTTGTGACGATGCCCCCACCGTCCTCGGGCGGCGTGGTCGTACTCCAGACCCTGGCGGTCCTCGAGCCCTCGCTGGTTGCGCCGTCGGAGCCCACCGAGCCGGTGCGCGTCCATCGGCTGGTGGAAGCTCTGCAACATGGTTTCGCGGACCGGGCGCACGCACTGGGCGATCCGGACTTCGTGACGGTGCCGGTCGATCGCCTGCTCGGCGCGTCACGCATCGAGGCGATTCGTGCCGCGTTCGATCCGTCGCGCACGCTCCCGACCGAGGCCTACGGTCCGCGGCTGGCCCCACCGTCGGACGAGGGCACCCAGCACATCGCCGTGATCGATCGCGATGGGTTGGGGGTGGCCCTGACGACGACGATCAACCAGAGCTTCGGAAGCGGCTTGGTCGTCCCCGCCCTCGGCATCGTCCTCAACGACCAGATGGATGACTTCTCCGTCGCCCCCGGTGTTCCCAATGGCTACGGCCTCGTGGGCAGCGCGGCGAACGCGGTGGCTCCTGGCAAGCGGCCGCTCTCGTCGATGTCACCGACGCTGGTGGTCGACGGCTCGGGTCGGGCGCGTCTCGCTGTCGGGGCCTCCGGCGGGCCGACGATCATCACCGGGACGTTGCAGGTGCTGCTCGCTTCGCTCGTCGACGGCCTGGCGCCGACGGACGCCGTGGCGTTGCCGCGCGTGCACCATCAGTGGCTGCCGGCCGTCCTGACCGTGGAGCCAGCGATGCCCTTGGCGACCGCCGACGCGCTCGCCGCGCTCGGCCACACGCTGGAGCGCAAGACCCTGACCACCTCGGTGCAGATCGTCGCCTGCGACCCGACGGTCGGGTGCGCTGCCGCGTCCGATCCGCGAAAGGGCGGCGCCCCCGCGGGAGCGCGTTGAAGGTCAGACGGACGCGGCCATCGCGACGAGCCGGTCGCGGTCGCGCACGACGGCCCCGATCTGGCTGACCGTGGCGGAGGCCACCGCGGAGGCGAGCTGGCCGGCGCGGTCGGGGGACCAGCCTTGGAGCCAGCCGTAGAGGTAGCCGCCAGCGTAGCTATCGCCCGCGCCCGTCGTGTCGATCGCCGTGGTGCGGACAGCGTCGACGCGGTGCAAGGCGCCCGCTTCGAGCACGAGCGAGCCCTCAGCGCCGAGCTTCACGATGACGGTTCGAACGCCCCACGTCGACGCGACGATCGGCCCGGCGTCGTGCGCATCGACGCCGGTGAGGTGGTGGGCTTCCTCGGCGTTGAGGAACACGATGTCGGTGAGCGGCAGCAATTCCCGAACGCGGTCGCCGGCGTAGAGGACCACCGAGGGGTCGGAGGCATCGAAGCTGATGGTGGCGCCCGCCGCCTTCGCTCGACGCACCGCGTCAAGCGTGACCGAGAACGCGTCGCCGAACAGCATGTAGCCTTCGACGTGGACGACGCGCGTCGTGGTCAGCGCGTGGTCGAACGCCGTCAGGCGGTGGTGCTCCGATGCCGCCGCGAGCAGGGTGAACATCGTACGCTCGGCGTCGCGTCGGCTGATGACGGCGAGGCACTTGCCGGTCGGCGCGTCCGGCGAGGTCACCAAGTCCGCGTGCACACCGGCTTGCGCGAGGCCCGCGGCGTAGTTGCGGCCTTCTTCGTCGTCGCCGACACAGCCGTGAAACGCGGTCTTCGCGCCGAGCTGGCCGAGGACGCTCAACGTGTTGGCGCAGCTGCCGCCGCTGGCGTGGGCGACGTCGAGGTGCGCGACCTGCGCGAAATGGCCGCGCCAGGTCACCTCGTCGGCGACCATCGTCGAGATGCCACGGGGGAGACCGGCGAGGGCCTCTCCGTCGACCGTCACCAAAACGTCGACGATCGCATTGCCGATGCCCACCACGTCCCACGCCATGCCACACCCCCTGCGTCCGCCGCCCTAATGGGCCGCGGCCGGTGTGTCATCCGCAGGGTTCATCCGTGGGCCAGCCAACGCTCGCAGTCGATCGCGGCCATGCAACCGCTCCCGGCCGCCGTGATCGCCTGCCGGTAGGTCGGGTCTTGCACGTCGCCGCACGCGAAGACGCCCTCCACCGACGTCCGGGTGGTCCCCGGCGTCGTCCGGACGTAGCCATGCTCGTCGACCTGCAGCTGGTCGCCGAACGCCTTGGTGTTCGGCGTGTGACCGATACCCAGGAACAAGCCGGTGACGTCGAGGCGGGAGGTCTCCCCGGTCTTGAGGTTGCGGAGCGATAGGCCTTCGACCTTGTCGGCACCGAGGACGTCGAGGACTTCGGTGTCCCAGATGAAGCGGATCTTCGGGTTGTCGAAGGCACGCTGCTGCATCGGCTTGCTGGCGCGCAGGGTGTCGCGGCGATGGATGACCGTGACCGTCTTTGCAAACTTGGTCAGGAAGTTCGCCTCCTCCATCGCCGTGTCACCGCCACCGATCACGGCGATGTCGTGCTCCTGGAAGAAGAAGCCGTCACACGTCGCGCACGCCGAGACGCCGTGACCGCGCAGCCGCAACTCGTTCTCGAGCCCGAGGTACTTGGCGGAAGCTCCCGTGGCGACGACCAGCGCGTCGGCCAGCACCTCGGTGCCCATCGAGGTGTGCAGGCGGAACGGCCGGGCGCTGAGGTCGACGTGCTCGATCTCGTCAAGCTCGAACTGCGCCCCGAAACGCTCCGCCTGGGCGCGCATCCGTTCCATCAATTCGGGGCCCATGACCCCTTCGGGGAAGCCGGGGAAGTTGTCGACCTCGGTCGTGGTCGTGAGCTGTCCGCCAGGCTCGAGGCCTTCGAAGACCTTTGGCGCCAGGTTGGCGCGCGACAGGTAGAGCGCGGCGGTGAGACCCGCGGGACCGGAACCTAGGACGACGACGCGCGACATGGCAACCTCTCGGGTGGGGTCGGTAAGCACGACGGTCGGCGGCGGCAACGCCCAGCCTCTCAGCGGGGCGCCCTCGTGCGCTCCGCCTCGGCCCTCGCCGCGGCGACGTCGAGGCGAGAAGGGGGTGGTCCCGCGTCGGGGCAGGCGGCCGCCGCGAGACCCGCAGGGGTGCGGAGCGTGCACCCACCGCGGGCGCGGTGCGCTTCGGTGAGCGCGGTGTCCCAAGGGCTGGCGCGCCAAGCGAGGCGGACGAGGGCGTCCCCGACGGCGTCGGCGTCGAGCGATGCCAGCGCCCTCGCCGCGTCGAGGACGGCGGGAGCGG
>JBJONI010000248.1:0-5460 GCA_046051915.1 Pseudomonadota bacterium | reverse complement strand
GAGCCACGTGCCGAGGTTGTCGGGCCCGGCGAGGAACCCGTCGGGTCCGTTGCCCCGGGGCACGGCGGTTTCGCTCTTGGTGGCAAAGGCCCCGAACGGGACGGGCACCAGCGTGGTCCGGTGGCCGGTCGCGGCGTCAAACGCGGACCGTGCCTCGTCGAGCGCCTGTTCCTCGGCGCCTCGCCACGTGTGCCACACGACAATCTCGTCCGCCATCGCGGCGCGGCCGCGCGAGCAGGCCCCGACCGCGGCGAGGACGACGAGCGTGCGTGTCGCTTGCCTCACAGGCGCTTTCCCTGGCCATCGAAGATGTGCAAGGTGCGAGGGCGCACACGGACGGCGGCGCCCGTTTCGAATCCCACAGGCTCCGGGAGCAGCCACTGCAAGGCGTGGTCCCCGACGCGCAGGTGCACGATCGCCTCGTGACCCAGCGGCTCGATGAGGTCGACCATCGCGGGCCAGCCGTCGGGGTCGAGCACGAGGTCGGTGGGACGAATGCCGATTTGAAACGACGAGGGCACGTCGACGCCGACGGCCAACGACGTACCGCGGAGGACCGTCTGCCCGCCGGCGGTCGTCGCGGGCACCACATTCATCGGTGGGGTCCCGAGGAAGCGCGCCACGAACAGGTTGGCGGGCGCTTCGTACAGGGCGCGCGGTGTGGCGACCTGCTGGATCTGGCCCTGATGCAGGACGACGATTCGGTCGGCGAGCGTCAACGCCTCGATCGGGTCGTGCGTGACGTGCACGAAGGTGGCCCCCAGTTGACGGTGCAGCCGCTTGAGTTCGGCGCGGACGTGCGCGCGCAGCGCGGGGTCGAGGTTGCTCAACGGTTCGTCGAGGAGCAGCACGCTCGGATCGCGGGCGAGCGCGCGACCCATCGCGACGCGTTGTCGTTGGCCGCCCGACAGCTCGGCCGGTCGTCGGTTGAGGAGGGGCCCGAGCTCGAGCATCGCTGCGACCCGGTCGACGGCAGCTTGGATCTCCGACGCCGGGACGCCGCGGAGCGTCAGCGCAAATCCCAGGTTTTGGGCGACCGTCATGTGGGGGTACAGGGCGTAGGACTGAAACACCATCGCGACGTCGCGGTCCTTCGGGGCGACGTCGTTCATCCGGCGCCCATCGAAGGAGAGATCGCCGCCGGTGATCGTCTCTAGGCCGGCGATGCAGCGCAGCAGGGTGCTCTTCCCGCAGCCAGAGGGCCCGACGAGCACCACATACTCGCCGGGTTCGATCTCGAGATCGACCCCTTGCAGCACGGCGACGTCGCCGTAGGATTTCGCGAGCTGACGGGCTTGAATGCGCGGCATGGCGTCCCCGGCTCGGCGTGAACCCACGCCATCGGTGTTCGTAGCGCGCCGCGTTGCGTGCGGCGAACGCGGCCTCACCGCGCGAGGCGGTCTCGCAGGAAGGCGCGCAGTGGACCCGCGAGGTGAGGGTCGGCGAGCGCATGGTCGATCACGGCCTGCAGGTAGCCGTGGGGGGTGCCGGTGTCCCACCGCGGAGCGTCGAGTACGGTGGCGACGAGCTCGCCTTGGGCGGCGAGCCGCTCCATCGCGGGCATCGGGATGTACTCCCCGCCGCGGTGCTGGGCATAGCAGGCCTCCAGCGCCTCAAACATCGCCGGCGTGTACAGGAAGCGCCCGGCGCTGACCAGGTGGGACGGCTCGGTCCCGACCGCCGGCTTCTCGACGACGCGCCGAACGCGCCATGGCGCCGGACCAGGTTCGACGTCGAGAACGCCGTAGGCGCTGACGTCCTTGCCCGACAGGTCGAGCGCTCCGAGGACCGAGGCCCCCGTGGCCCGCCACGCGTCGACGAGCTGCGCCGACGCGTTGGGTGCGCCGAACAGATCGTCGGGGAACGCGACGAGCGCGGGGCGGTCGCCGACGTAGCGGCGGGCGAGGCGCAAGGCGTCCCCGGTGCCCGTCATGCGCGGTTGGCGAACGAACTGAACCTCGAGGTCGCGGGGCGCGATCGAGGCCAACTTTGCCGCCGCCCCCTCGGCGGTGAACACCGCTTCGAGCTCGGGGTCGCGGTCAAACCAGTCCTCTAGGGCCTTCTTTCGGCGGCTGGTGACGACGAGCAGCCGGCGTACCCCGGCGCCGACGAGCTCCTCCACGACGAGTTCAAGCGCCGGTCGCGCCACGATCGGCAGCAGCTCCTTCGGGACCACCCGGGTGATCGGGAGGAACCGGGTTCCGTAGCCTGCGGCGAGGACGATGGCGGTGTCGAGCATGGACGAAAGCCCCCGTGGCCGGGTATCCCATCGGACTTCGGACGGGAGGCTCGATGCGGCTCGCAGGGATCTTGGGAGCGACCGCGGTCGCGCTTGGCGCGTTTGGCGCCCACGGGTTGAAGTCGCTCCCCCACATCGTGGCCGACCCGTCGCTGCTGACCACGTGGGAGACCGCGGCGCGCTATCACCTTGTGATGGCGGCGGTGATGGCGGCGCTTGCGGGTCGGCGGGTCCGGTGGGCGCGTCGGTTGTTGCTGTCCGGCCTCGCGGTGTTCTCCGGAAGTTTGTACACGCTCGTACTGACCGAGCAGCGGTGGCTCGGCGCTGTCACACCGCTCGGAGGGGCGTTGATGATCGCCGGGTTCGTCTCGCTCGCCGTACGCGGCGAGCGGCCCGAGGGGACCTGAGCATGGAGCAGATCTTCGGCAACACGGCCGGCCTCGGCAGCGCGGAGAGCCGCGCGTTGCGGACGCTGTACCGACGCCGCCTCCCGGCGGAGGCCCTGTTCACCGCTGCGTTCCTCCGCGAGATGGGCGAAGTGAGTCGCCAGGTCGGTCGGCGAATTGGCGTTCTCGTCGACCGTCGCGGCGAGGTCGACAAGGTCGTCGTCGGCGACGCGCACCGCGTCTACCTCCCCGACCTGGGCGCGCGGCGTGCGGGTGCTGCGCGGTTCCGCGGGGTCCGCCTGCTGTTGACGGCGCTGCGGCCGGGGGGATTGAGCGACGAGGATCGTACCGACCTGCTGCTCCTGCAGCTCGACGCGGTCGCCGTGGTGCACGTGCGCGAGGACGGTGCCCCCCTGTCGCTGCAGTGGGCGCACTTGCTGCCCCCCGACGCGTCCGACCTCCCTTGGCGCGTCGAATCGGTCGCCGATGTCCATCGCCACGAGCTGGATTGGCGGGCTTACCTCGCCGACCTGGAGGCGCAGTTCGGTCGGAGCCCTCACCTGCGCAAGGTGGACGGCAAAGAAGGGGCCATCCTCGTGGGCATCACGCTCGGCCAGCCGCGCAAGGCCCGTCGGCGCCTCGGAGAGCTCGCGCGGCTCGCGGAGACCGCAGGCTTTCGCGTCGTCGATCAAGTGTTGCAGAACCGGCCGCAGCTCGATGGCCGGACCTGTATCGGCCAAGGCAAGCTCGAACAGCTTGTCCAGGATGCGATGCGCGTGGGCGCCGACGCGCTGCTGTTCGATCGTGAGCTCAGCCCGAGCCAGATGCGCAACATCGCCGAGGAGACCGAGCTCAAGGTCCTCGACCGGACGCAGGTGATCCTCGACATCTTCGCCCAGCACGCGACCACGCGTGCGGGCAAGCTGCAGGTGGAACTCGCCCAGCTCCGCTACCTGATGCCGCGGCTGGCGATCATGCCTCGCGCCATGTCGCGCCTCACGGGCGGTATCGGCGGCCGGGGTCCCGGCGAAACGAAGCTCGAGATCAACAAGCGCCGCGCCCAAGAACGGCTGACGCGGCTGGAACGCGAACTTGATGGCGTCGCTCGGGAACGCGCGACGCGCCGCTCGCGCCGGGAGAAGAACGAGGTTCCCGTCGTCGCGATCGTCGGGTACACGAACGCGGGCAAGTCGACGCTCCTCAACCGGCTGACGCGGTCCGAGGTTCTCGTGGAGGACAAGCTGTTCGCCACGCTCGACCCGACGTCGCGCCGGATGCGGTTTCCTGAGGAACGGGAGCTGCTGATCACCGACACGGTGGGGTTCATCGAAGAGCTCCCGGACACGTTGGTGCGCGCGTTCAAGAGCACGCTGGAAGAGGTCAGCTTGGCGCACGTCCTCGTGCACGTCCTCGACGCCAGCGATGACGAGGTGGAGCCGCACCTCGAAGCGACCCGCGAGATCTTGGGCGAGCTGGAGGTCACCGACAAGCCAACGCTGCTCGTGTGGAACAAGGCCGAGGTGGCGGAGCCGGAGCGGCTACGCGCGTTGATCGACCGCTATGGCGGCCTTGCCGTCAGCGCGTTGACGGGGGAAGGAACCGATGCCCTGCTGACGCAAATGGAGCGTGACGTCTTCCGCGAGGCGGCGTCGCGTCGCGTGCGCGAGGCGGCGGAAGAGGCGGAACGGGCGTCCGCGGCCGAGCCGTCGTGGGAGGAGCTGTGAGGCGTTGGCTCTCGATCCTCGTGGTCGGTGGCTGCGGTGCCGCGTTGCCGCCCGCGCTCGACACGGCGACGCCCTACGACGGCCCGACGTCGATCGCGTCGGTCACGTTGACCTGCGACCGGGAGGCGGCGGCTTGGCGCGTCGAGGTGCAGACCGTCGGGTGGTCGGCCGGTGGGACCTTGCGGTGGACGGTCGACGGTGCCTACGTCGAAGAGCACGCGACCCTTCGGTCCGTCGCGGCCGCGCCGGACGGGTCGAGCGACCGGTTGCGCGCGGACCTGTCGATCGTCGATGACTTTCGGGCGGCGGGGGCCAACGGCGACACGATCTTCCTCTGCCGCGCCGTACCCGATGCGCTCGTCTGGGTGTTGGATGCTGCGGGCGGGGTCGCGGACTGCGTCCAGATCGGCCCTCTTGCTCCCGGCTTGGCGGCGCTGGACGGCGCGCCGCCTTGCACGAGGGTCTATGCGCCGCCCGCCGACGATACGGACGCCGCGGCGCCGCCGTGACGCCGTTCCGCCAACTCGGCCGCCCATGCGAGGGCCGCATGCAGGCTGGCGGGGTCAGCGCGCCCCGTGCCGACCAGGGCGTCGGCCGTGCCATGGTCGACGCTGGTTCGCACGATGCCCAGCCCGAGCGTCCAGTTCACGCTGCGCCCGAAGTCGACGGCCTTGAGCGGCGCGAGGCCTTGGTCATGGTACATCGCGACGATCAGGTCACCTTCGCCGCGCATGCCCTGAAGGAACGCGGACTCTGCGCTGATCGGGCCGACGGCGCGGATGCCTGAGGCCTGGGCTCGGCGAACCGCGGGTGCGATGACCCTTTGGTCCTCGTCACCGAGAACGCCGTCATCGCCTGCGTGCGGGTTGAGGCCGCACACAAGCAGGCGCGGCTCGACCAGGCCGACGTCCTCGCACAACGCGCGGTGGGCTACGCGCAGCGTGTGGAGGACCCCCTCCTCGGTGACGGCGTCGGCGACCGCGCGGAGCGGTACGTGGACGGTCACCAGCGCGACCCGAAGGCGTCCGCCCACGAAGGCCATCACAGGGTGGGCGACGCCGCACCGCTCCCCGAGCCGCTCCGTATGGCCCACCCACGTGACCCCTGCCGC
>JBJONI010000247.1:0-24040 GCA_046051915.1 Pseudomonadota bacterium | reverse complement strand
ACCAACCTCTTCGGGACTCCGGAGCGGACGGAGCTCGCGTTTGGGACTCGGCCCCGACAGTTCGTTGAGGACGCGGTGCGGATGCTGCACGAGTTCGTCCCGCCCACACTCGGCAAAGTTTGGGCGAACCGTGGCTTTTTTGGTTCTGCCTTGAAGATCGGGACGCGCCAGGTCTCTCGGGCGCCGGTCACCGAGGTGGTGGACCGCCAGCCTGACCTCCGCAAGCTCCCGATGATCCGCCAATGGCCCAAGGACGGCGGGTTCTTCGTCACCCTCCCGCTGGTGTACACGGAGCATCCCGACACGAAGGTGCCCAACCTCGGGATGTACCGGATTCAGCGGCACGGGCCGGACACGACGGGCATGCACTGGCAGATCGGGAAGGGTGGAGGCTTTCACCACCATGTCGCGCAGGAGCGCGGCGAAGACCTACCGGTGACGTTGTTCGTGGGAGGACCGCCCGCGTTGATCCTCTCGGCGATCGCACCGCTCCCCGAGAACGTTCCAGAGATCCTGCTTGCGAGCCTGCTCCTCGGTGAGCGCCTGCGCACGACCCGCGGACCGGGAGCGCACCGCCTGATCGCCGACGCGGAGTTCGCGTTCGTGGGTCACGTCAAGCCCCGCGAGGTCCAGCCCGAAGGGCCATTTGGGGATCACTACGGGTATTATTCGTGGAAGCATGATTATCCCGTGTTTCACGTCGATGCCCTGTGCCACCGTCGCGACGCGATCTGGCCGGCGACGGTCGTCGGGAAGCCGCGCCAAGAGGACCTGTACATCGGGGACTTTCTTCAAGACCTGCTCTCCCCCATCTTCCCGGTGGTGATGCCAGGGGTGGTGGACCTTTGGTCGTACGGCGAGACCGGCTACCACGCGCTCGCCGGCGCCGTCGTCAAGGAGCGCTACAAGCGCGAAGCCGTGGGGTCCGCGCTGCGCATCCTCGGCGAGGGCCAGCTCGCGCTCACGAAGTTCCTGTGGGTTCTCGACGTCCCCGTCGATCTGAAGAAGCCCAAGGTCGTGCTTCCAGAGCTGCTTCGGCGATTCCGGCCCGAGACCGACCTGTTCGTCCTCGCCAACCTCTCGCTCGACAGCCTGGACTACACGGGTCCGAAGCTGTTGGAGGGCTCGCGCGGTGTGATGATCGGCGTCGGTGCCCCGTGGCGCGACCTGCCGGGCCACTTCGTCGGAGACGTCGTCCAGGGGGTCCGCGAGGTCGTCGTGTATTGCCCTGGCGTGCTTGTCGTCGCGGGTCCTCGGCACACGGACGAGCCGACGTTCTGCTCCCGGGTCGCGGGGGCGTTTCCGGAGTGGCCGCTGGTGGTCGTTGTCGACGACGCCGCCGAGGCGACGCGCACCGACGCGCGGTTCCTGTGGACGACCTTCACCCGGTTCGAACCGGCGGCAGACATCCATTGCGCGCGCGAGCGCGTCGAGCGCAACCACATCGTCCGTGAAGGGTCGATCGTGATCGACGCACGGTTGAAGGCCTGGTACCCCGACGTCGTCGAGGGGGATGAAGCGACGCGCCAGACGGTGTCGGAGCGTTGGAAGACGTACTTCCCACAGGGAGGCGTCGAGATGGGAGATGCCGAGGCAGGGCACCTCGATCAGCCCGGCTGAGCCCCTGGGTCCGCGGGGGCCTTGCGGGCTGGTGTCGGTGCCGGTGAGGCGGTCGGTGGCTTTGGGGGGGGCGCGGTGGCCTTCGGGGGCTTCGTGGACGAAGGGTCGGCGGCCGGCGCGGTGACGGGGCCTGTCCCGCCGTCCGGAGTTGGCGCCGGAGGGGGAGGCGGCGGGGCGTCGCCGGTCAGTCGCCACGCCGTGGCGCGCAGCGCGGCCTCGAGCGCGACGGTGATCGGCTTGGGCTTGCCGCGTCGCGACTCCAACGCCGTTCGCAGCGCGCCGAACTTGTATTCGATGGCGAGCGCCGCCTCGGCGTCGGCGGCGGCCAAGGGGCCGCGGAGCACCGTCGCCCATCGCTCAAAGCCGCGATGCCACAGCTCAGCGGCCCCATCGACCTGTTCCCGTTCATGGTAGAAGGCGACGTCTTGGACGAGCTCGATCACCTTCTCGACCTCGGTGCGCGCGACCTCGGGGTTGAGTTGGGCGGCTTCGCTCGGTGCCGCCTCGGGGACCGGGGCGGCCACGACGGGGGCTTCAGGAGCGAGTTGCTCCGCGCATGCGACGCACAGCGCGATCGCCATCCAGGGTGTGCGCAACGGGCCTCCGCGCGTCGGGGGCCCAAACACCCCCCGCTGGCCGGGCATAGCATGCCGAACCGGCCTCCGCCGCGGGTTGTCGGGCTTGCCTTCGGCCCGAAAACGTGACAAGGGGCGCGGCCTACGTCTGCCGCCGCGTGCGGCGTTTTCTCCGAAGGATGGACCATGCCCAACCTCGACACCTGGACGCTGCTGCCCGTTGTGGCCAGCGCCCTTGGGTTGCTCCTCGCAGCCTACTTCTACCAGCGCGTCGCGAAGCTGCCTGAGGGCAACGAGACCATGCAGCGCATCGCGGGCTACATCCGCGAGGGCTCGATGGCGTTCTTGTTCGCCGAGTACCGCGTGCTCGCGATCTACAGCCTCGTCGTGTTTGGCGCGTTGTGGGCGGCGTTGAGCGTCAACGCCGCCGGCTGGTTCGTCGGCGGCGCGTTCCTCAGCTTGCTCGCCGGCTACATCGGCATGAAGGCCGCGACGAACGGGAACGTTCGGACCGCGCAGGCTGCCGCCACGGGGTCGCGTGCCGACGCCCTGGTCACGGCGCTCGACGGTGGGGCCGTCATGGGGCTGTGCGTCGCGGCCCTGTCGCTGTTGGGCTTGTTCGCCGTCTACAAGGTCTCGGGGGTGCTGGAGCTCGGCACGAACCTGCATGCCTTCGCGGTGGGCGCATCATCGATCGCGCTGTTCGCACGCATCGGCGGCGGCATCTACACCAAGGCCGCTGACGTCGGTGCCGACATCGCCGGCAAGGTCATCGAGAACATCCCCGAGGACGACCCCCGCAACCCTGGCGTGGTCGCGGACAACGTCGGCGACAACGTCGGTGACGTCGCGGGCATGGGGGCGGACATCTACGAGTCGCTCGTCGCCGCGATCGTCGCGACGATGGCGATCGGCCTCACGGCACCCGAGAAGGACGTCCTCGGGATGTTCACGACCGCGCCGGGCACGCCCGCCGCCGCCCGTGACATTGCCGTCGCGCTCCCGCTGATCCTCGCCGGTGTCGGGCTGTTCGTCAGCATCATCGGGATCTTCGGCGCCCGTGCGATGCGCAACAGCGACCCGAGCACGGTGCTTCGCGCCGCGATGGTCGCGCCGCCGCTCGTCCTCGTGGGCGCGACCGCCGCCGTTGTCCCCCTGTTCGGCCTCTCGCAGAGCATCACCCTCGCCATCGGCGCGGGTGCGGTCGGCGGCGCGCTGATCGGCCTCCTCACCGAGTACTACACGGGCACCTACGCGCCGGTCGCCTCGGTCGCGGAAGCCGCCAAGACGGGCGCTGGCACCAACGTCATCCGCGGCATGGCCGTCGGTATGGAGTCGGTGGGCTGGGCGCTGATCTTGGTCGCTGGCGTCGCTTGGGCGGCCAACTGGGGCCTGGGTGCCATGGGCCTGTACGGCATCGCGCTCGCCGCGGTGGGGATGCTCGGCGGTACGGCGATCGTCATGACGGTCGACGCGTACGGCCCGATCTCCGACAACGCCGGCGGTATCGCCGAGATGTCGGGTCTCGATCCTTCGGTCCGTGAGATCACGGATGAGCTCGACGCGGTCGGCAACACCACCGCCGCGATCGGCAAGGGTTTTGCGATCGGGTCGGCGACGCTGACCGTCATCGCCCTGTTCTCCGCGTACAGCCTGGAGGTCGCGCACAAGCGCGCCGAGGCCGGTCTCGTGAAGATGGACCTCTCGCTCGACCGCCCCGAGATCCTCATCGGCCTGTTGATCGGGGCCATCCTGCCCTTCATCGTCGGCTCGACGACGATGCTCGCGGTCGGCAAGGCGGCCGGCGCGATCGTGCAGGAGATCGGTCGCCAGTTCCGCGAGATCCCCGGCTTGCTGGAAGGCAAGGCGGATCCGCAGCCGAAGGCGATCGTCGAGATCGCGACCAACGCCGCGCTTCGTGAGATGATCCTCCCGGGCGTGGTCGCCGTGCTCGGCCCGGTCGCGGTTGGCTTTACGCTCGGTCCGGCTGCCCTCGCCGGAACGCTCGCGGGCTCGCTCGCGGTCGGCGCTTCGATGTCGTTGTTCATGGCGAACGCCGGCGGTGCGTGGGACAACGCGAAGAAGTTCATCGAGAAGGGTGGCGTCCCGGGTCACCCCAAGAAGTCGGAGACGCACAAGGCGGCCGTCATTGGCGACACCGTCGGCGACCCGTTCAAGGACACCTCGGGTCCGGGCGTCGCGATCTTGATCAAGGTCATGAGCGTCGTCAGCTTGCTGATCGCGCCGCTCGTCGCGACGGTCGGCGGCTGAGTCCAAGCGAGGGGCGGCGTCTCGGCGCCGTCCCGTTGCAAAACGAAGCGCGCCGCGGGGATGCCCGCGGCGCGCTGTGCTTTTTGGCCCTCGCGAGGGGGGCGGCGTCAGCGCCGGCGGCGAAGCACCAGCAGCGCCGCCGCCGCGACCGCACCCCACGCGCTCGGGCGGGTGGCGTCGCAGCCGGTGCACGCGATCGCGAGGACCTCGTCGACATCGTCGGGCGTCGGAAGGGCACCCGCGTCGAACGTGTCGCCCGTGTCGGAGCCCCCCGCGCCCGTCCCGGTGCCCGGGTCGCCGCCGGTGCCCGGGTCGCCGCCGGTGCCCGGGTCGCCAGAGCCGCCTCCGGGCGTGTCGCCGGGGTTCCCCGGTCGGTCGTCCGTCGGGTCGCAGATGTCGCCGATGCCGTCACCGTCGATGTCGGCTTGGTCGGCGTTGGCGTCGACGATGCAATTGTCGTCGTCGTTGGCGACGAGGTCGTTGTCGTCGTCCATCCGCGTGGCGCGCAGCTCATCGAAGAAGCAGCCGGTGACCGAGCCCCAGCCCTCGGAGTAGCCGCAGTCGTAGGCGTAGACGCCCGCGACGCCGGCTGGAAGCGGGTTGGGATCGGTCACGTCAAGCACCGGTCGGCCGCTGCGTCGCAACAACAGCTGCCCGCCATCCCGAGCGAAGCGGTAGGTCTCGCTGCTGCGGGTGCTGGCGCGGCTGGCCTGAGCCGTCGCGAGCTCGGTGGCGACCCCGTTCTCGATCCTCAGGATCGAGATCTGTGCTTGGCCCCAGCTCGGCGCGGTCATCGCCGGAGGCTGCGAGTTGGCGCTGTACACGGCGAGGTACATCGTGTTGGCCGACGATTGGCTCAGGACGAACCCGAAGCTGTCGTCGTCGGCCGCGAGGACGTCGCCGGTGATCGCGCCGTCTTGGAACCCATCCGGCCGAACGAGCCAGTTGTCGGCGGCCCAGCCGGATCCCCACCCGTTCCCGCCGAGGTCGCCGTTGTTGATGTCCTCGGCGGCCACAAGGAGGTCGCCGTTGTTGACGGCGCCCCACGGGTCCTCGTCGATGCCGGCTGTCCAACCGCCAGCCGAGCCGTCCATCGGATCGGTGAAGGTGCGCTGATCCCACAACGGAAGGTCGTCGGCAAAAGCCGCAGGGACGAGGGCAAGCCAAAGGGTCAGCGCGCGCATGGACACTCCGTGTCGTCGGCCGTCAGGTTGCCCCAACGTGGGGCGGATCGTCAAGTCTGCGGTTGTCCGCAGTTCGTGAGGCGCTCGCGAACCCTTGCCGGCTGCGTATCGGCGGCTAGGAGGAGCCTTCGCAAGGGGCGCGTCATGTTCTCTGCCAGCCGGATTCAGGCCTTGATTGAGGGCGCCTTGCCCGATTGCACGGCGCTCGTACGCGACGACGCGAACGACGGGGAGCACTTCTCAGCCGAGGTGACCTCGTCGGCGTTCGTCGGTTTGGGTCTTTTGGCGCAGCAGCGGCTGGTGTTCGGCGCGCTCGGCGACCACATGCGTCGCGACATCCACGCGCTGGCGCTGCGCACCTACACGCCGGAGCGGTGGCCACACGGCCGCGCTTCCGACTGAACCCCGGAGGTCTCCATGTCCGATACCCACGCCCGCATCGACCAACTGGTCAAGGGCAACAAGTTCGTCCTGTTCATGAAGGGCACGCCCGACTTCCCGCAGTGCGGGTTCTCGATGCGCGCGGTCAACGTCGTTCGCGCTTTGGGCGTGCCCTTCGAGGCCGTCAATGTGCTGGCCGACCCCGAGATCCGCGAAGGGATCAAGGCCTATGGCAACTTTCCGACGATCCCCCAGTTCTACGCGAACGGCGAGCTCGTCGGCGGATCGGACATCTTGATGGAGATGTACGAGACCGGCGAGCTGGACGCGCTGGCGAAAGCCTGACGCGTTCGTGGCCTCGGGGCCCCGCGCTTCGGAGGCCCCGGGTTACGGCCGGGCGGTAGAAGGTGTGGGATGACGCTGGCCGAGCTGGTCGAGACGCTGCGCGACGAGGTCGACGAGCGGATTTGGACGCACGCCGTGCAACTCGCACGCGACGGCGCCGTCGAGGGGCGCGTAGCGGACGACGCCGAGTGGGTGTTGTCGGTCAAGGCCCGCGGTCGTCCGACGCCCTTCGAGGTCTACCTCTGGCCCGCCGACCCCGATTGGGGCTGTGATTGCGGCTTGCCGCTGCCCTGTGTGCACGTGTGCGCCGCCGCGATCGCCTCCGCGCGCGGGGTGAAGATGGGCGCCCCGCTTCCGGTCGCCGACGCCAAGTACCGCGTGCGTTTGCGGTACGACTTTCGGACCGAGGGGGCGCGGTTGGCGTTGGGCCGTACCGTTGTTTGGCCGGACGGTCGTGCCGAACCCTGGCGCGGGACCCTGTCGGAAGGGACGTACCAGGCCGAACGCTGGGACGTGACCGTCGAGGCGCGTCTTGCCCTGCACCGTGGCGGGCCGCTCGACGAGCCGCTGCTCGCGCAGATCCTCGTCGACCTGGAGGGGCGCGCAGACGCGACGCTCGACGGCGCGCCGGTGCGCCTGTCGTCCGCCCCGGTGGCCCTGCTGGTGCGCGTCCTCGACGATGGCGACGGTTTTCGGGTGGGCCTGTACCGGCCGCCCGGGCTGTCGGCGATGTTCCATGGTGCTGCCGTCAAGGACGGGGTCCTGCACCCGGTGGCGACGCCACCGCTGTCGGCGACGGAGCGGGCCGCCCTCGATGCCCGGGGGGACGCAGGCCGCTATCGCCGCGACCAGGGTGCGTGGATCGCGACCCGCTACGTGCCGTTCCTTCGGGGCAAGGGCTTGGAGGTCCGTGTCGAGACGACGCGCTTGCCCCACGCGGCGGATCTTGTGCCGCGTGTGGTGCTCGACGTCCGCGAGGAACCCGATGGTGTGGTCCTCGCGCCCGCGTTGGTCTACGGTGAGCCCCCGGTCCTCGTGGTGCGCAGCGGTCAGGTGGAGCGTCACGGCGACGTCGTCGTCGTTCGCGATGAGGGCGCCGAACGTCAGCTCGCTCGTTCGTTTTTTGAGCGCACCGGCCTCGTTGTCGGTGAGGCACGGCTGTGGTCGCCCGCCGAGGCCGAGGAGATTTTGCTCCACAAGCTCCCGTCGACGGGGGTGACGCCGCGTGGTGCGGTGCGGACGCGGATCGCGCCGGGCGTCCTCGTGCCGCAGGTCGTCGCGGACGAAGTCGACGGAGGATGGTCGCTCACGGTCACCTTTCGGCTCGGGGAGGCCACCGCAAGCGCGACGGACGCGTTGCGTGCGGCAGCCCGTGCCGAGCGGATCGGGCGCGGGGCGACGCCGTTGGTTCGCCTCTCGGACGGGACGTGGGGCGCCCTGCCGGCGGGATGGCTGGAGGAGCACGGGGCGTTGCTCCGCTCGTTGATCGAGGCCCAACAGGAGGGAGGCGGCCGGCTCCCGGCGGCGGCGATCCACGATGTGGCCGCATTGTCGGCCGATGCCGTCGCGGTGTTGCCCGAAGCGGCGCGTCGCCTCCGTGACCGGGTCGCGCGCGGCGCGGAACTTCCACCCTTGGTTCTCCCCGAGGACCTTCGCGCGACCCTCCGTCCTTACCAAGAAGACGGTGTGAGGTGGCTGGCGTTCCTTCACGACATCGGGCTCGGTGGGGTGCTCGCCGACGACATGGGGCTCGGCAAGACCTTGCAGACGCTCTGCGCCTTGGGCGTCCGGTCCGGGCCGCATCTCGTCGTCGCGCCAACGAGCGTGCTCGGCAACTGGGTGGCGGAGGCGGCCAGGTTCCTGCCGGGCCGTCGCGTGTGCGCGTTCCACGGGGCCGGTCGCGTGCTCGACGAGGACGCTTGGTTGGTGGTGACGAGCTACGCCCTGCTTCGTGCCGACGACTTTCCGGATCGGACGTGGGACACGGTCGTGCTGGACGAAGCCCAGGCGATCAAGAACCCGAGCAGCCAGACCGCGACCGCCGCGCGGCGGCTCAACGCGGCGCATCGGCTCGCGTTGAGCGGCACCCCGGTCGAGAACCGGCTCGATGAGTTGTGGAGCCTGTTCGCGTTCGTCGCGCCCGGCCTTCTCGGGCGTCGTCTGGCCGAGTTCCGGGAGCGTTTTGAGACCCCCATCCTCGCGGGGCGGGCGGCGGTTCGCGAAGCGCTGACGGCGCGCATCCGGCCGTTTCTCCTCCGCCGCATGAAGCGTGACGTGGCCAAGGACCTCCCGTCGCTCACCGAGATCGTGCAACGGGTGCCGATGGGGCCCGAGCAGCGCAAGGTCTACGAGGCCGTGCGGCTACGCGCGCGCAGCGATGTGCAAGACGCGATCCTCGGCGGGCGCGCGACGCGCTCGTTCGCCGTCCTGGAGGCCCTCCTGCGGCTGCGACAGGCGGCATGCGACCCCTCGCTGGTCCCTGGCGTGGACGTGGCGGCCGCCGCGAAGCTCGATCGCCTCGAAGAGCTGGTTGTTGAACTCGTGCCGGCTGGCCACAAGCTGTTGGTCTTCAGCCAGTGGACCTCGTTGCTCGACCGGGTTGCGCGCCGCCTCGACGGCCTTGGCGTCGCTTGGGCGCGTCTGGACGGCGCGACGCGCGATCGCGACGCTGCCGTGGCGTCCTTCCAGCGCGCGGATGGCCCTCCGGTGTTCCTGCTCAGCCTCAAGGCGGGCGGGACGGGGCTCAACCTCACGGCGGCCGACTACGTCGTGCACCTCGACCCGTGGTGGAACCCGGCGGCGGAGCGGCAAGCCACCGATCGCGCCTGGCGCATCGGCCAAGAGCGCCCCGTCGTGGCGCTGCGCCTCGTGGCGGAGGGCACCGTCGAGGAGCGGGTGCTCGCGCTGCAAGAGGCGAAGAAGGACCTGGCGTCGCTGGCTTCGGGTGAGGACGACTGGGTGCGCCTCGTCAAGTCGGACGAGCTGTTGGCGCTGCTCGATCCGGTGGGGGCCTAGCGTGCGGATCGTCGCGTCAGGATGACGCCAGCGGTTGGGTCGTGGTAGGCTGAGGGCATTCGTGTGGAGACGCCGTGGCCTCGCGCAACCTCGCCCAGTTCTTCCTCATCGGGTCCGTGTTGACGGCGCTCGGAGGGACGTGGGGCATCGTCAGCCTGATGAACGCGCAGGAAGCCGCCCGCGACACGGCGAAGAAGGCCAAGGTCAGCCGCACGGTGACTGTCGTGGCCGCGAGCCGGACGTTGTACCAGGGGGTCGAGATCACGGCCGATGACCTGTACGTGATCCAGATTCCCCCTGAGTATCTGCCGATGGTCGACCCGGCCGTCGCCGAGGAGGCCAGCGAGGAATCGACGGAGGAGGTCGCCAAGGCGGACAGCGCAACGTCGAAGATCAAGGCGCAGATCTTCACGACCCGCGAGCGCGTGATCGGCCAGGTCCCGCGAGAGCGCATCCTGAAGAACGAGATCATCCGCCCCGAGCGCCTCGCCGACGTGAGCAGTGGTGTGGGCCTCAACGCCTTCATCCAGCGCGGGATGCGCGCCGTCTCGATCGACCTCACGGGCTCCTCCGCCCTGACGCACTTCTTGCAGCCGGGGAACTATGTCGACGTCCTCGTCACGATCGAGGACGACAACGGCGCGATGCGGACGGAACCGCTGATGCAGTCCGTGTTCGTGCTCGCGGTCAACAGCCGCGCCGAGAACGAGGACGACGATGACGTGAAGACGCGCGGCAAGCAGACGCCGTCGGTGACGTTCATGGTCATGCCGGAGCAGGCCGAAGAGCTCGCGTTTGCGGCTGAGATTGGCAAACTCGCGATCAGCTTGCGGAACATTCAGGACACCAACTTCTCCGACATCGACGCGATGACGCTCAATGCGGTGCTCCGTCGGGCGGTTCAACCGGGTCTCGCCGACGATGGGGCCTCGAGGGCGCCGGCGTTCTCCGCGGCGTCGCGGGGCTACCTGTCACGCCCGCCGCCGCCCCCCGAGCCTGCCGCGGGGACGACGATGGTCGTGCCCGCGGGCATGAGCGCCGTGATGATCGCGCCGCTGCCCACCAACGGCAAGGGTCAGCCCGCAGTGATGGGCGCCTTCCCGTTCGCCGCCACGACGGCGACCGGTGCTGCGGTCAGCGGCAAGCCCGCGGCGGGGACCTCGGCGGCGGGCAGCGGGAGCAAGACGGTGACCGTTCAGTCGGGCGCAGAAGACGGCGGCGTCGTGATCAGCCGAGGCGGTTCGTCCAAGGCGAACACCGGGTCGTCAGGAAAGACGGTCGTCGTCGACGGTGGCAAGTAGCGCACCTTCGGTGGCGGTCCTCACGGTCCTCACGGGTGTCGCGAGCGTCGCGACGACGGCGGCGGCGCTGAACAGCGCGAGCGCACCGAACCATGTCCCGAGGGAGACGACGTCGAGCGCGAGGCTGGCCGCGAGCATCGCGGTCACGCGGCCGACGCCGTAGGTCGCGACGACGAGCAGCGATTGGGCGCTCGCTGACCGTCCGGCGGGGGCCGCGTCGTCGAACACGCGCACCGCGGCGAGCCAGAACAGGCCAAAACCTACCCCGTGCAGCGACTGTAGGGCGACGAGGGAGCCGGCGTCCGGCGCCAGCGCGGTGAGGGGCCATCGGATCAGCCCGCTCGCCATCGCGACCGCCAGCCACGTTTTGGGCGTCGCAAAAGCGAGCAGCCGGTCCCCGCTGCGCAAGACCCCGATCTCGGCGACGACGCCTCCGACGATCGCCGCGCTCGCGACCCAAGGCGCGTGTCCGCGTTCTTGCACGACGAGGGTGAACAAGTGGTCGTAGCTGCTCATCGTGACGCCGTGCAGCGCGACGGCGAGCGCGAGCGTCCGCAGCACGGGGTCGCGAAGCATGGCGCGCCAGTCCACCTTGGGCTGGGGCGTCGGTGGCGCTTCGGGGACCCCCGCGAGCGCCCATGCGCCGACGGCCAGGGCTCCGGCCGTCACCAGCGGCGGGACGCCAGGGTTCCCGGCCGCGAGGACGCCGGTCAGCAGCACGCCGAGGAGGTAGGCAAGCGAGCCCCACGCCCGAAGCCGTGGGTAGACGTCGCGGCGGGTGCCGAGGAGCCCGAGGGTCTGCGCGTCGAGGATGGGTCCAGGTCCGGCGCGGACGGCGTTCCACACGATCAGCAGCGCGGCCCACGCCAACGGCTCGTCGGCCCACAACATGCCCAGCGTGAGGAGCGCTGCGAGACCAGCCAGCGGGGCGAGGAAGGGGGCCCGCTCGCCGCGGCGATCGGCTTGGTCCGCCCACCAAGGCCCAGCAGCGGCGGCAGCGAGGCTGCCGGCGAGCAGGACGCGCGGGATCGTGGCGCCGTCGAGGCCGTCGGCGGCGAGGACCCCTGGGAGGAAGGCGAGGCCGGCGTGGCTACCCACAAGGGCGGCGTAGCTGAGGCCAACGCGCGCATGGACGGCAGCCGGCAAGGGCGAAGGTTCACCCACCTTGGGGTTCTGGCGCCAGGATGCGGACGTAGCACCAGACGGTCAAGATCGTCACAAACAGCACGGAGGCGGCCATCGTGAGCGCCCCGGCGGCCGAGAGCGGCTCGGCGACGACCACGTCAGCGGTTTCGGCGAACGCCGACGGCGAAAGAAGGAACAGCATGGTCAGTCCTTGGGAGGGAGGGCGTTGTCCAGATCGAGACCTGCGGCGCGCCAGCGGCGCTCGCCGACGGCGGTGAGGGCGATGAGCGCGAGCGTCACGACCCCGATGAACCCCAAGGTGGCTTGGGTCGTCGTCGACGCGGCGATCGCGTCGACGTAGCCGGGGACGTTGTTGACCACGAACAGGCCGAAGATCCCGACGAGGTACAGCGGCGTCACGTAGCGCAGGATGAACTGGAACACGTTCGGGACCGCCATCCGTGAGCCGAGGTGGAGCTCGTCCCAGTGGGCCGTCCACGACCCTCCCCACCCGAACAAACCGACTTGGAAGGTCGCGAGGAGGAAGATGCCCACCGTGCCGATCCAAAAGTCGATGGTGTCGAGCGCGACGAGGTCCTTGCTGAACCAAAAGACCCAAGCGTTTCCGGCGAGCGCGAGCGCGCTGACCAACGCGGTGCCGACGTTGTTGTCGACGTCCAGCGCTTCCATCATGAAGGCCTTCGCCGGCTGAATCATGCTCAAGCTGGAGGTGATCGCCGCGAGGAACAGCATGAAGAACCACAGCGCGCCGAGGGCTCCACCGCCGGGCATGTGGGCGAAGACGACGGGCAGGGTGTTGAACCCAAGGTTGAACGACGAGCCGGTGCTCTGGGCCGTCACGCCGACGCCCAGGAACACCACGGCTGCCGTCACCGTGATCAAGCCTCCAAGGGCGACCTCGAAGAACTCGTTGGTCGCCGAGGCCGTGAGCCCGCTCAGGACGACGTCATCGGACTTGCGCATGTAGGAGGCGTAGTTCACGATGACGCCAAAGCCGACCGACAACGAGAAGAAGATCTGCCCGGCGGCGGCGAGCCACGTCTCTGGGTTGGCGAGGGCTGCGTAGTTGGGGTTCCACATGTAGCCGAGGCCGTGGATCACGCTCTGATCGGGCAGTGCAGGGTCGGGGGTCCCCAAGGTGAGGACGCGCGCGAGGACGATCAGGCCGGCGACCGCCATCGTCGGCATCGCGACGTTGCACAACGTCTCGATGCCCTTGCTCAGCCCTTGGCGGACGAACCACAAGTTCAGCACCGTCACGACCACGAAGAACGGGAGCAACGGCCCCGACGCCGCAGCCCCGTTCGCCTCTGCGCCGGTCAACGCCGCGAAGAACGCCTTCGAGGTCTCCACCTGCTCGGGGATGGGTGCGCCATCGACGATCCCGACCCCGCCTTGGGTGACGTAGGCCCAGACGTAGGCGAGGCACCAAGCCTCGATCAGGATGTAGTAGAAGTAGACGGATAGCGGAATCAGGACGCCGAGAACGCCGCCGTACCTGCCCCAGCTCCCGCGCGCCCACAGGCCGTAGATCGCAGGCGCGGAGTGAAAGCCCTTCCGGCCGCCGTACCGGCCCATCGTCCACTCCGCCCAACCGATCGGGATGCCGAGGAGGAGGAGGGCCACGAAGTACGGGATCATGAACGCGCCGCCGCCATGGCTGGCGACGTTGCCTGGGAACCGGAGGAAGTTCCCGAGGCCGACCGCGGACCCCGCGACCGCGAGGATGACGCCCAGGCGGCTCCCCCATTGCTGCTTGTCCTCGCTCATGCTGCCTCCGCTGCGGCTCAGGGTACACCAAGCGGCCCTGTCGCGTAAACCGTGGCCGCCGGAGGGCGCGCGGGGCGTCAGCGGGCGAGGAACGCACCGATCGCAGACCAAGCCGGGCGCGCCCGCGGGAGCCATGGCGCGAACGCCGGCCACACGTGCACCTCGTCGGGCTCGAACAACGTCTCGGTGGGGACGCCCGCAGCGACCAGACGGTCGCGCATCGCGAGCCCATCGTCGCGCAGCACCTCGGCGCCGCCGACCAGCAAGAGCGTCCTCGGAAGGCGTGCCAGCCACTCGGTGGGGGTGTAGGCAGGGGAGACGCGTGGGTCATCGGACGGCAGCACGCCGCGGTAGTGGTCGGCGGCCACCGCCAGCGCCTCGGCAGGACCTAAGTAGTCGGCGTCGAGTTGGCTGTGCAGGCTCTCCCCTGACAGCGTCAAATCGGTCCACGGGCTGAGCGCAAAGGCAGCCGCAGGCATCGGCGCTCCGCGCGCCGCGCGGGCGGCCAAGGTGGCGAAGGTCAGGCCGCCGCCGGCACTGTCGCCGCCGATGGCGACGTGTGGTGCGCCGGCGGTGGCGATCAGCGCATCGAGCGCTGCGTCGGCATCCGTGACCGCGGCCGGGCAGGGGTGCTCCGGCGCGAGCCGGTAATCGAGGGCCCACACGAGCCGGCCCGTCGACAACGCGAGCTCGGCGAGGCTGGTTGCGTGGCTGGTCGGGCTGCCGAAGACGTAGCCCCCGCCATGCAAGTACAGGATCGGGCGCGTGAGGTCGGCGCCCTCGGCCCACACGCGCATCGCCGCGCACCCCCCGAGGTGGTCGCTGGCGAAGTTCACGCGTCCAGCCGCCATCTCTCGTCGGCCGAGGGCGTCCATCCGATGGCGGACGACCCGGAGGTCCGAGGCAGGTCGCTGGAACAGGTCGCGGACCACCGCGAGGACCAGCTCCTGGGTCCACGTCCAACTCGGTCGGCGCGGGCCGGTGCGCAAACGGCGGCGGATCGCGCCAAGGACGACGGCAGCGGTGCGGCGGAATCGGGAGATCGACGGCATGCGCGGCTCTATCGCGGCGCGGGCGCGGCGGTTAGCGGGGCAGCTCGGGAGGTTGGCATGGCACGCGCAGTGGTTCTTGGGGCTGGCATGGTCGGTTCGTTGATCGCGGAAGACCTCGCTGCCGACTTCGACGTGACGCTCGTGGATCGCAGCCCCGCGGCGCTGGCGCGCGCCAAGGCACGGATCGGCGATTCGTTGACCACGCAGGTGGCCGACCTCTCGGACGGCGACGCGATCACGGCGCTCGCCCGGCAGGCGGACGTGGTGTGCGGTGCGTTGGCGTCGCACCTTGGTTTTGGTGCGTTGCGCGCGGTGCTCGCCTCGGGCACTCCGTACTGCGACATCAGCTTCATGCCCGAAGATGCCTGGACGCTCGACGCCCTCGCGAAGGAGCACGGCGCCACGGCCGTGGTCGACTGCGGCGTGGCACCTGGCATGAGCAACCTGCTTTCCGGGTGGGGCGTTGCGCGCCTCGACGAGGCCGACGCGCTGACGATTCGCGTCGGCGGGCTGCCCGTCGAGCGTCGGATGCCGTTTCAGTACAAGGCCGGGTTCGCGCCGGCGGACGTCATCGAGGAGTACACGCGCCCAGCGCGGCTGGTCGAGCACGGCGAGATCGTCGTTCGCGAGGCGCTCACGGCGCTGGAGATCATCGAGCTTCCCAACGTCGGCTCGGTCGAGACGTTCAACACCGATGGCTTGCGCAGCCTCGCCTACACCCTCAAAGTGCCGAACATGCGCGAGCAAACCCTGCGTTGGCCCGGCCATGTCGCGTTGATGCACGCGTTCCGTGAAGCGGGTCTGTTCAGCAAGACGCCGATCACGGTCGGCGGCGCGACCGTTCGGCCCCTCGATGTCACCAGCGCCGTTCTCTTCCCCAAGTGGACGTTCGAAGAGGGTGAGGCAGACTTGACCGTGATGCGCGTCGAAGTCTCGGGCCGGCGGGACGGCCGGGCGACGACGTTGACGTGGGACTTGTTCGACGTCTACGACCCGATCGGACGCAACCGGAGCATGTCGCGGACCACGGCGTTCCCGTGCGCGACCGTCGCGCGGATGCTCGTCTCGGGCGCGGTCCAAGGCCCCGGGGTGTTGGTGCCTGAGCAACTCGGTGCGATGCCCGGCGTTCCCGAGGCCATCCTCGCGGCGATGCAGGCGCGTGGGGTCCGCTACCAAGAGACCGTGACGCTCGGGTGACGCCGGCGCCACGGACGCGGTAAGGCGTGCGCATCAGGGGGCCCCATGCGCGTCGTGTCGGTGTTGTTGCCGTGGTTCGGACTGGCCTGCGCGCCCTCGGCGACGCCGCCGCAGGACACAGGGCCGGTGGCGCCGAGTTGGCCGGAGGCCACGTGGAACCGCGCCCTTCCCGCCACCGCGACCGCGGTCGAGGCGCCGCGTGGTTGGTTGGATCGCCGCGCGGTGTTCCATCTACACTCGCCGTACAGCCACGATGCCTGCGACGGTCAAGGCTGGGTCGACGGCGTGATGGACACCGACTGCGAGGCGGACCTTCGCGCCGCGCTGTGCGACGCGTCGTACGATGTCGCGTTCGTGACCGACCACCCGGATTATGGGGACGCGCAGCCGTTCGAAGCGCTGTTTCATGCGCGCGAGGGGGACGTCTGGGTCACCGATGACGCGGGGCGGCGGTACGCGCTCGATGTCACCTGCCCGGATGGGCACGTGGTGCAATGGCGTGCAGGCTTCGAGGACGAGCTGATGCCGGTGGGGCTGCACGATCACGTCGATCCGGACCCCGCGACGCGACATGACCTGCTCAACCGCTACGACGACTCGGCGGTCGCGGCGATCTCCGCGGCAGGGGGCCGTACGTTCCTCGCCCATACCGAGCAGCGCGTCACAGAGCCGCTGCTTGGCCTGCAGCGGGCCGGGCTGCACGCCGTCGAGGCGTTCAACGTGCACGCGATGTTTGACCCGCGGATTCGCCCGGAGGCCCTTGGCCTCGACGGGTTTTCGTGGCTGTCCGACATCGGCCCGTTCGTCGCCGATGACGCCGTGGTTCAACCGGATCTGTTCTTCTTGACGGTCTTTCAAGAGCAGGCGCCGAGCATCGCCAACTGGGAGGCGCTGCTGCAGCAGGGGCCGATGATGGCGACAGCGGGCTCCGATGCGCACCAGAACGTGTTGCCGATCGCGCTCGTCGATGGGGAGCGTGGAGACAGCTACCGCCGTACGTTGCGCTGGTTCTCGACGCATCTGCTCGCGCACGGTCCGAGCGCGGAGGACGTGGACGAAGCGATCTCGGCGAGGCGGTCGTACATCGCCTTCGAGATCCTCGGGACGCCGACGGGGATGGACGTCCACCTGCGCGGGGAGGACGGCGCCGTGTACGAGATGGGCGCCGACGCGCCCGCTGGAACCCTTGTCGTCACCTGCCCGACGTTGGCCGACGGATCGCCGTACGGCAGCGAATCCCCCGAGATCACGGCGACGATCACGCGCAACGGCGAGGTGATGGCGCAGGGGTGCGGGGAGCACCCCGTCGATACGGGCGTGTGGCGTGTTCGGTTCGACATCACCCCGCACCACCTCGCGCCGTTCCTGACCGGCCAAGAGGCTTGGATCCGGACGTTGCCGTGGGTCTACACCGGCGCCTTCCGCGTCGCGATGCCGTAGCCGAGACTAGCGAAGCGGGCCGAGCTCAAACGGCAAGTCGGCCGCCACGCCCAAGTCCCACGCGAAGGGGTCTCCCGACAGACCCCACAGCGTCCCCCCGGCGGGCACGACGTCGCTGAGGTCTTCGATCACCGACGTCGTGCGCTGGACACTTGCGGACTGCCAGTCCGGGTCGTTGGGCGTGATCTGAAGCCAAGCGCCTTGGGCGGCGACCCACAGCGAGCCTTGCCACCAGCTCGCGCCTTGCAGGCCGCGTCCGCCGGCGAGACCGAGATCCCCGTCGAGCCGCACCTCGCCGTTGTAGGCGGGGTCGAGCAGGTCAACGCGCACGATCGCGGCGGGGATGCTCCGCGCGACGAGCGCGAAGCGGCCGTCCGGGGTGATGTCGAGGCCGTGTCCGCCGCGCGTGTCGGAGGCGAGGGCCGGGACGACGGCGCCGGGCTGAAGCGCGGTGGTCAGTGGGGTGTACCGGTACAGTTGATTGCCCTCGCGATCGGTCATCCAGACCCGACCGTCGGGTGCGACCGCGACGTCGCGGCACGCCGCTTGAGGCCCAACGTCGGTGAGGTCGGCCTCCGCGAGGCGGGTGCCGGTGTCGAGGTCGACGTGCCACAGGTGCCATGACGCGATGCCGCCACCGACGTAGTGGGCGCAGACGTACAGGCGGCGACGGCTGGGATCGGCGTCGAGTCCCCAGAGCTCCCAGTCCGCTCCCGCGTCGACCAGGGGCGAGACGGTGCCGTCGGGGCCGAAAGCGAGCACGCGGCCCGTGGTGAGCGTCGAGACGAGCAGCCGACTCGACAGCGGGTCGTACGCGAGCCCGTGCGGCCAATCCTGGGGGTCGGGAAGGGCGCGGGCGACGCCGGTCGGGTCGCCGGGTTGCCCGTCGGTGTCGGCGACGGGCGCGTCGGTGGTGTCGATCGCCACTTCCACCGGGGTCGAGGGCAGCGGCGAGAGCGACTCGTCGGGCGGCCGTTCGCCGCCGACAAAACCGATCGGCGACGTGCATCCCGACAGGGCGAGCAGCAGCGCCACGGTCCGTCTCAAGCGGCGGGCTCGCGCGTGACGCGGACGCTTCCGCGTCCGCCGTGCGTCGTCAGGTAGGGCAGCAGGGCTGTGGCGAGGCTCGCCAAGCGTGGGCCGATCGACGGGGGACCGCCGATGACGGCGAGGCCGCTCCCTGCGAGTTGAGGGCGCTGGAGCTCAAGCGGGGTGACGACGAGGTCGACCGCGACGAACGGTTGTCCGCGTTCTCGCAAGCGCGCGAGCAGCTGGTTGGGGCGCGACCAAGACTTGATCGGGTACCAGATGACCGCCGTGGCGTCGGGGTGCGCCGTGCGCAAGCGCGCGACGAGGTCCGCGCCATCGGTCCAGTCTTGGCGCGTGACGTAGGGGGGGTCGACCACGATCAGGTCGTGGGCCTCGTCGAGGCGGGCCTCCCACGCGCTGGTCGCGCGGACCGTGGCCCGCGGGTCGGTGGCGATCGCGCGTTGCAGCGTCGTGCGCGCGTCGTCGTCGATCTCGTGGCCCGTCCAGCGGCCCTTGGATCCACAGGCGTCGAGCAGCAGCAGCGGCGACCCAGGATAGGAGGCGCGGCCCGGGCCGCCGCTCTCTGCACCGAGGGCACCGCGCGCCTTGAGGGCGGTGAGGTAGCGCGAGATGGCGGGGTCGGCGTCGCTCGCGTCGCGAGCCGCCCACAAGCGGCCGATCCCCGCCGTCCATTCACCGGTCGGGCCCAGCGTGTAGGCGCCGCCTCCGGCGTGGGTGTCGAGCACGCGGAGCGGGCGTTGAAGGGCGTCGACGACCTGCAGCAGCCCCGCGTGCTTGTACACGTCCGCATGGTTGCCCGCGTGGTGGCGGTGGGCATACGGCGCCACAGACGGCCCGCTGCGTGGCGGCGGTCGGAGCACGGCGTGGACTCAGCGACGCGGTGGGTACTTGCGGAGCTTTCGCTGGAGCGACTGGCGGTGCAGCCCGAGGCGACGGGCCGCTTCCGAGATGTTGCCGCTGGTCGCAGCGAGGACGTACTCGATGTACTCGCGCTCGTGACGCGCGAGGGAGGGCGGTGCTTCGGGGAGCGAGACGTTGGTGTCGCCCGTGAGCCGCTCGAAGCCCTTCTCGATGTCGTCGGGGTTCGCGGGCTTGGTCAGGTAGTGCACGGCCCCGAGCTTGATCGCCTCGACCGCCGTGGCGATCGACCCGTAGCCCGTCAACAAGACCGCCTTGAGACCGGGCAGCCGCTCGACGAGGTCCTTGAGCACCTCCAGCCCGCGCTCGCCGCCGAGTCGCAGGTCGATCACCGCGTACTGGGGCTTGTGCACCGCGGCGAGTCCGAGTGCCGTGCGGTGGTCGGACGCGGTGAGGACGGCGAAGCCACGGTCGGTGAACTCGAGCTCCATCGACTCACGGAAGGCATCGTCGTCATCGACGACCAACAGGCGACCTCGGCTCCCACTGCGGCTCATGGGCTTTTCTCCGGTGCGACGAACCACCACACGGCGTGGGTCGCGTCTTGGTCACGGTCATAACGCAGGCCGCCGCCGGCGCCCTCTGCGACGGCGCGTGCGACGAACACGCCGAGCCCGGTGCCGGTGGCTTTCGTCGTAAAGAAAGGATCGCCCACGCGATCGGCATGGTCGGCCATCCCCGGTCCGTGATCGACCACGCGAACGATGCCCCGCTCGCCGTCGCGCTCGATGCGCACGTCGATCGCGGTGGTGTCGTGGGTCTCCGTCTGGGCTTCGCGCGCATTCTCGAGCAGGTTGATCAGGGCTTGCATGAACGCGATCGGAGGCAGGTCGAGGGTGACGGGGTGCGCGTGGGGCGTGAAGGTTGCGGGCACGGCGGAGGACTTCTCCCACATGCGGACGGTTTGGCCGACCAGCGCGTTGAGATCGACTTGTTCCATGCCCCGCGCCGTCGGATCGCCGGCACCGACGAGGAGGTTGTCGACGATCGCCGCGCATCGCGCGACTTGCGCGCTCGCGACGTCGAGGTCTCGCCGGGTCTCGGCGTCGTGATGGCGTCGTTCGATGCGCCGCAGCCGCAGGCCGACCGTCGACAGCGGCGTGTTCAACTCGTGCGCGGCGCCGGCGGCGAGCGTCCCGATCGCACGGAGCCGGTCGTTGCGGTGGCTTCGCTCGCGCGCCTCCATCAACCGCTGCTTGTTGCGGCGTAGCGTCGCGGACATACCGATGACGAACGCCCCAATGCTCACGGCGGTGACGGTGAACGCCGTGACTTGTCCGAAGCGCAACAGCGTGTCTGCGGCGAGGACGTGGCGTTCGAGGTGCAGCGGTAAGCCGCCGACGTGCAGCGCGAGGTTGGCGATCGCGACGACGGCGACCACCACGCCGGCGGCTGGACCGTCGAGCATCACCGCCGCCATCGCCACGTGGACGAGGTAGAGCATGACGAACGGGTTGGTCGCGCCCCCAGAACAAAGGAAGAACAGGGTCAGTTCACCGATATCCAGCAGCAATTGCAACAAGAGCTGCTCGCGCCCGACGGGCTCGCCCGATCGCAATCGGCGCAGCGTCATGGCGTTGACGACGAGCAACGCCACGACGGCGAGTGCGAGGAGCGGGATCACGTGGAGCGGCGAATCGATGACCGCGAAGGTCAGCGACAGGGTCAGGGCCTGTGTGCCGATCGCGACCCAGCGCAACCGAATGACCCAAGCGAGCCACATCGCCCCCTCATCGCGTTTGTCGGCGAGAGACCATGGATTCGTGCGTTGGGTGCGCGCGTCGGCCAAGGCGATCTCCGGCTACAGGGGCTCATCGTCGGGCGCGACGGCGTCGCGGTCTCGGCGCGCGATCTCCACCCGGAGCGCGCCGATCCCCTCGTCGTCCGTCGAGCCCCGCAGGCGAATCTCGACCTCGCGGCGGCCGATCGCACCGGGTTCGGTGTCCCACCACGTCGTGCCCGAGATCTCCAGCGTCGGTCCGCCGTCGATCGTGTGCACGGTGGCGCGGTGCTCCAGCACGGCCGTGTAGCCTCGCGCGGCGGGCTTCAGGGCGACCAGACGTGTCTCTCCCTCGACGGACGTGGGCAGCTCTTCGGGGAGCCACCGAGCCAGCCACAGCGCGAGGCTCGCGTCGGCCCAGGTGTCGCCCTCGCCAACGGGTTCGCTCGGCAGGTGCATCCCGAGCAACCGGTGGGGGAGCGCTTGGTCGCGCTGGGTGGTGGAGCAGCCGGTGATCCGACCATTCAGTCGGAGCTCGATGCGGACGCCCGTCGGCGTGGCCTCGCGTGCGGCTTCGCGTGCGCCTCGGAGCTTGGATTCCGGCATCGGACGTTGTCGAACGACGCGGTTCGCGCCGAACCCGACGAGCTGGCCCTCGATGTCGAGGAGCCCGGAGGCGTCCAGCGTACGTGGCGTGTAGGCCCAGGCCTCGGCGCGGACGGTCGTTGTCTCGGCGAGCGTGTAGCCAACGCGAGACTCGAACGTATGGACCTGGCCCGGGATCCACCGCCAGCCGAGTCGGACGCGATCGATGGGGGCTTCGGCGCTCGGCGAGGTCTGCGAAGGCGTGCTGGGGGCCTCCACCGCGGGAGACCCCGGCTCCGCCTCCGATTGCGCCCCTGCACGCGGCGACGCGCCGGCCAAGGCGAGCAGCATGACGGCGACGACGCCATCTCGCCCTCGGATCACGGGGACGTACCCGCAGAGGTTGGCCGGCCGGCGAGACGGACGGTCGCCCAGCCGGCATGCGGTCCGCTCCTGAGGGCTTCGGACAGGGCGCGGGCTTCCGACGCGGGCAGCCGCGGCAGGGCATCGACCACGACCTCCGCCAAACCGGCGAGGTTGGGGTCGCGAACCCACCGAGCGCGCGCGTCAGCTGCGGCGGTCGACGGCGAGGCCGCGACGCAAGCGGCGGCTCGGAGGTTGACCCAAGGCAGCAGCCCATCGGCCTCGGCCACGCGCGCCTCGCTGGCGGGCGGGATGCGGCCGCAAGGGAGCGTCGCGAGGTGCCGCGGTGCGAGAAGCGTCGCCCATGCATCCTCGGCGGCGGTCAGCGTGGGGGTCGAAGGGGCGGGCTTGGGCGGCGGCGTCGAACCGGGCGAAGCCAAGGTCGAGGCGGGCATCGCCCAAGCGAGGCCGCGACCGAGGGTGACGACCGCGAGCAAGCACCAGCGAGCTGCACGAGGATCCAGCATGCGTGTGCGTAACCTGCCGCGGGCCTCGCCGTCGGGAACCCGCGTCAAGCGACGTTCGCCCGCCGACGGCACCGCGCCTTCACGCCGTCGCTTGCTGGGGGACGGGCACGGGTTCGGCGGCGGCTTGGCCGTGGGGAACGACGGCCACAAGGGCGGTGCTGACCGTCTCCCAGCTGCGGAGCAGGCGTCGCGCCAACGGCGACCGCGTATGGTGGGCGTGCGCCTCGAGCAGCGCGTAGGCCCGGTCGCGTTCTGCATCGGTCGGCGCGCGCAGCGCCACGGAGGCCCGCGCAATGCGGCCGGCGAGCTTGGCTTTCGGGTCCCATGCGATCACCACACCGCCCGACATGCCGGCGCCGAAGTTCCAGCCGGTCTCGCCGAGCAGGAGCAGCTCGCCGGCCGTCATGTACTCGCAACCATGCTCGCCACAGCCTTCGACCACCGCCGTGGCGCCGGAGTTGCGGACCGCGAGCCGTTCACCGACCCGCCCGGCGACGTACAACTCGCCCGCCGTCGCGCCGTACAGGACCGTGTTGCCGGCCAGCACGGGGGAGGTCTCGTCGGGGGGGGCCGCGATCGCGACGACGCCGCCGCACAGCCCCTTGGCGACGTAGTCTTGCGCCTCGCCCTCGAGGTGCAGCGTCATGCCTCGCGGCGCGAAGGCGCCGAACGACTGCCCCGCGACGCCGTTGACGTCGATGCGGACGCTGCCGTCAGGTAGGCCTTGGTCCCCGAAGCGGGCGCCGATCCAGCCGGCGACCCGCCCGCCGAGCGTGCGGTCTCGGTTGCTCACGCGCCAGCGACCGTGGGCTTGGCCGGTGGCCTCCAGGGACGGCAGGATGGCGGCGGCGATCTCCTCGTCGAGACCGAGGTGATGGGCGGGGTTGCGCGCGGGGCCCTGCTTGCTGCGCGCGTCGTCGCGGCCGCCGAGGTCGGCGAGCAACGGCGACAGGTCGAGGCCCACCCGGGAGGCCTCGGGCCGGACCCGCAGCCGGTCCACACGCCCGACCGCTTCGTCGAGGGTGCGGAATCCGGCGCGCGCCAGCTCGTGTCGGACCTGTTCGGCGACGAACGTGAGGTACGCGATGAGGTGCTCGGGCGTGCCCGGGAACCGTGCGCGCAGCGCCTCGGACTGCGTCGCGATGCCAACCGGGCAGGTGTTGACGTGGCACTGGCGCGCCATCACACACCCCACGGCGATCAACGCCGCGGTGCCAAAGCCGAACTCCTCGGCGCCGAGAAGGGCCGCCACCATCACGTCACGGCCTGTTCGCATGCCGCCGTCGACCCGGAGCGTCACCCGACCGCGCAGGCGGTTGCGGACCAGCACCTGCTGGGTCTCCGCCAGGCCGAGCTCCCAAGGCAGCCCTGCGTGCTTGATGCTCGCGAGCGGGCTCGCACCGGTGCCGCCGTCCGCGCCAGAGATCTGCAGGATGTCGGCGCCTGCCTTCGTGACGCCCGCCGCGATGGTTCCGACGCCCGCGCGCGCCACGAGCTTGACGCTGACGGGTGCGGAGGCGTTGACGCGCTTGAGGTCGAAGATGAGCTGCGCGAGGTCCTCGATCGAGTAGATGTCGTGG
>JBJONI010000246.1:0-5715 GCA_046051915.1 Pseudomonadota bacterium | reverse complement strand
TCGGCGTCGTGGCGCACGGTGGTGGTGGGAGCGACCAAGGCAGACGTTCAAGCTTCGCTCCGCGGCGTGGCTCGCGCGTCGCTCGCGCTGGTGCATACCGACAGCGAGTGCGCGATCGGGGGCGACCCCGACGCGGTCGCGTCGGTTCTCGCGGCGCTGCCGCCTGGGACGCACGTCGTCGACGCGCCGTTGGCGCTCGCAGCCCACACCCGCGACGCCAAACCGGCGGCCGACGCGTGGCGCGCACTGCACACGCGCGGCACCGTCGAGACGGGCGTGCGGCACTACCGCGGCCACGATGCGAAGCCCTACGCGCCGTCGTCCTCCGCCTGTGCCGAGGCGGTCACCCGCGGACTGCTTCAGACCCTCGACGTCCCGGCGATGGTGCGGCGGGCGACGGCGGACGGCGTCGGGTCGTTCTTGTGTTTCGGCCCCTCCGCCCACGTGGTGGCGCGTTGGGTTCGGTCCGCCGCGCCTGCGGCGTCGGTCGTGGCCTTCGACGGCCCGGGCGACGCGCTGGATGCGGTTTGGACGGGGCTCGGCCACGCTTGGTGCCTCGGGCTGCCGGTTTCGGTCGAGGCGGTTGCCGCGCGTCTCCCTGCGCCACCGGTGGCGCCCGGACGGGTGTTGACCCGACCTTCTCACGCCCCGCCGTTTGGGCCGCCCGCAGCATGGGTCGCGCCGAAGACGGCCCCTGCGCTTGTTTCGACGCCGACGATGACGCGGCCGTCCACGGAGTCTCTGATGACCGACGTCTTCCGTCTGCCCCCGGCCCCGTGGCTCCCGCCGACGATCCGCGCCGCACAGGCTGCACCCCTTCCTGCAACGGTGCCCCCAGCGCGCCCAACGCCCTCGGTGGCCCCGACGCCGCTGGCTCCGGCGCCCGCTGCGGCACCAGCACCCACCCCGGTGCCTCCGGTGGCTGCCGCAACGGTACCGGCGGCTGTCGCGGCCTCGGCGGGCGCGTGGGGGCCGTCCGCGCACGGAAGCCCGGTCGCGTTGGCGCAGGCGACCGCGGTCCTGCACGCGGCGCACGCCCAGTGGACGTCGACGCAGCATCAGTTGCATCAGACGTTCCTCGCCCAACAAGCCCTCGCCGCCGATCTGCTCCTCGCGGCCCGTTCGGGCCAAGGACACCATCGGGTGGCCCGGCCCACCACGCAAGCGGCTTGGTCGGCCCCTGCGCCACAGCCTGCCGTCGCTCTGGTGCCGGCGGCGCCTGCTGCCTTGCCAGCAGCGGGCCCCGTCGACGTCGTCCCGGCGGTTCCGGCGGCGGTCGTGGTTCCCCCACGGGCTGTCGCAGCTCCCGCCGAACCTGCGGTGAAGGCTGCGTCCTCGACGGAGGGACCGCCTCCGCCGCAAGGACCGCAGAGCCAGGGCCCGCTCGGGATCGCCCTCACGCCGCGTCCGCGGCCGCATCAGGCCCTTCCCGGGCTCAAGCTCGATCGTCAAGGCCTCGCGGTCCACGCCTCCGGAACGATCTCGTCGATCTTCGGCCCGTCGTTCGCGTCGCAGGACGGCTACACGCGACAGGTCCGGATGCCCGAGCCGCCGCTCCTCCTCGCAGACCGCTTGGTCGGTGTCGACGCCACGCCTGGGGTCCTTGGGCGCGGCACGCTGTGGACGGAGACCGACGTCCGTGCCGACTCGTGGTTCCTGCATCAGGGACGCATCCCCGCTGGGGTGTTCATCGAAGCCGGCCAGGCCGACTTGATGTTGATCTCCTACATGGGGATCGACGACCACAACCAGTCCGACCGGGTGTACCGCCTCCTCGGCTGCGACCTGACGTACCATGCGCCCCTTCCGACGGTCGGGGACACGGTTCAGTACGACATCCACGTCGACGGTCACGCCAACACCGGCCCGGTGCGCCTGTTCTTCTTCCACTACGACGGCGTCGACCAAACCGGTGCGCGTCGCATCAGCGTCCGGAACGGTCAAGCTGGCTTCTTCACCGACGCGGAGCTCGACGATTCGGCAGGCATCCTCTGGACGCCCGAGACCGGTACGTTCGACGCCTCTGCGCGCCTCGATCCGCCGCCCGTGGCGTGCACGCGTCGGCAGTTCACCCGCGCCCATCTCGAAGCGTTCGCCGACGGGGATGCGTACGCCTGCTTCGGGCCGGGGTGGGAGTACGCACGGCCGCACAGCGACACGCCGCGCATCCAAAAGCCGCCGATGCTGTTCTTCCATCGGGTCGACGACTTCGACCCGGCGGGGGGCCCGTGGAAACGGGGCTATTTGAAGGCGACGTGGGACGTTTCGCCCGACGACTGGTTCTTCGAGGGGCACTTCAAGAACGATCCCTGCATGCCCGGTACGCTGATGTTCGAGGGCTGCTTGCAGGCCTTGGCGTTCTACCTTGCCGGCCTAGGGACCACGATCCCGCGCGACGGTTGGCGGTTCGAACCGGTTCCGGAAAACACCATCCCGATGCGTTGCCGTGGGCAGGTCAAGCCGACCGGCAAGGTGTTGACGTACGAGGTGTTCGTCGAAGAGGTCCATACGGGGCCGATCCCGACGGTCTACGCCGACCTGTTGTGCACCATCGACGGCCTCAAGGCGTTCCACGCGCGCCGGTGCGGCTTGCAACTCACGCCCGGCTGGCCGCTCGATTGGATGCAAGACCGCCTCGTCCCCGCCACGGCCCCGACGGGCCCCGTGGCCGTCGTCGACGGGTTCCCGTTCGATGCTCGCGCGATGGTCGCGTGCGCATGGGGCAAGCCGAGCGAAGCGTTCGGACCCATGTACCGACCCTTCGACGGTCCGCGCACCGTTCCCCGTCTGCCGGGTCCGCCGTACCTCTTCGTCAGCCGTGTGGACGCGGTCGATGGTCCGATCGGCGGCATGAAGGTCGGCACGCGGGTCCGACTCGCGTACGACGTACCGCCGGACGCTTGGTACTTCGACGAGAACGGGGCGGAGACCATGCCGTTCGCCGTGTTCTTGGAGGCTGCGCTTCAGCCGTGCGGCTGGCTCGCCTCGTACGTCGGAAGCGCGCTGACCACCGACGAAGACCTGTTCTTCCGCAACCTCGATGGGACCGCGACCTGGCACGCCGAGCTGCCCCGTGAAGCGGGGACGCTGATCACCGACGTCACCCTCACCAACCTCTCGCGCTCCGCGGGCATGATCATCACGAACTTCGACGTCACCTGCACGATCGGAGACCGTGTCGTCTACACGATGAAGACGGTGTTCGGCTTCTTCCCGAAGGAGGCGCTCGCGAACCAGAAGGGCTTGCCCGCAGGCGAGGAGGCGCGGGCCCATCTGCTCGCCCCGTCGGACTTCCTCGTCGACCTCACGGCGTCGCCGGAACGCTACTGTGGCGGCTCGCTCCGTCTGGCAGCCCCGATGCTGCGCATGATCGACCGCGTCAGCGGGTACTGGCCGACGGGCGGCGCCAAGGGGCTTGGCCGCTTGCGTTCGGAGAAGGATGTCGACGCCGGAGAGTGGTTCTTCAAGGCGCACTTCTACCAAGACCCGGTGCAGCCGGGCTCCCTTGGATTGGAAGCGATGGTCCAGTTGCTTCAATTCTGGTGCATCGAACAAGGCTGGGGCGAAGGCGTCGACCACCCGCGGTTCGAGCCGCTCGGTCTCGGGATGCCGCTCGCGTGGAAGTACCGGGGGCAGGTCGTGCCGCGCAACGAAATCATCCGCGTCGAACTCGATATTGTCGAGGTCGGGCAGGACGATGACGGACGCTGGGTTCGAGCGGACGCGAGCCTGTGGGTCGACAGCCTGCGCATCTACGAGGCGAAGGGCATGGGCATGCGCGTCGTCTCCGGGCCGCCGCCTGGCGCGCGTCGTCGGGACGGCGCGTATGTGCCCTCCGCCGTCTGGCAGGGTCTGTCGGCGGGCGTCCTTCCTCCGGTCGTGGAGCAGCGCGTGATCGCAGGTGCGGCCTCGACCGACGGTGGCGCTGCCGCCGATTCGGAGGGCCCCCCATCGGGCGTTGACGACCTGAGCCTCTCTCCGTGGATCGGCGATCACCGACCCACGTGGACCGTGCCGGCGCTCCCAGCCACCGTGCTCCTCGATCGGTTGGCCGACGCCGCTCGCGCTGCGGGTCCGGTGGCCGGGTTGGACGCCGTCCGGATTCTACGTTGGGCCCGTGTGGACGGTCCGACCGCGTGGCGGACCACCCTCGAAGGGGACGTGGTGACGCTCTACGCAGGGCCGGATGACACCCCCGTCGCCGACGCCCGCGTCGTTCGGTCGGGAACGCCAGAGGCGCGCCCGCTCGCCGCCTCGGACGGGCCCGAGGTGGACGTTTACGCCGAGGGTCGGCTGTTCCATGGCCCCGCGTTCCGGCACCTCGTGAACGTGCGCAGACATGTCGGCGGCGCGTCCGGCGTGCTTCGGCGCGGGTCCGATCCCGTACCGTCCCGTCAGGTGCGGCCGGGCCTCCTCGACGCGGTCCTCCACTTGATCCCGCATGACGCGATTCAAACGTGGTCGGTGACGCTGCCCGGTGACCATGCTGCGTACCCCCTGCGGATTTCACGGATCCGCTGGACCGAGCGTTGGGTCACGGGAACGACGGACCTCGCGGTCCACGCGGCGCTCACCTCGGCGAGCACGCCGTTCGTCTCGACGCGGCTGCAGGCGATCGACGGGGAAGAGGTGGTCCTTGAAGTGGATCTGACGGAGGTTCTCGTCCCCAAGGGGCCGGTGGGCTGCGCGCCCCCGGAGGCTCGCGCCGCCTTCTTGCAGGGGGTGCACGCGCCCGGTGTCGGTGTGGGCGACAGGGACGGCGATGCCACCACCGTCGCACGCAGCGACGTGGAGGCTTCGGACTTTCTCCCAGGCACGGTCGCCGCGGTGTGGGGCGAGGGCGGTCCTGACCGCGTGGCGCGCATCGCGGCACGCGAACACGCGGCGGCAGCGCTCGGGGTCCACCCCCGCGAGGTGCTCTGGCAGGGCGACGTGGCTTCGGCTGCCGCAAACCCGCTGACACGCATCTCCGTCTCCGTGGTCTCGACGCCCACGGGTGCGACGGCGCGGGGGACGTCCGAGCTGGTGCTGGACGACGTCATCGGGTTCTGGTCGACGTTCTTTGGGGTCCGGTGGCCCGCGGAGGACGCGTTCTACGGCCTGATCGAGCGGTTTGTCGCCCGCGTCCACCTGATCGACGCGCCCTCGCTCGCGGCGGTTCGGGGCGAACCGATGATCGTCCTCGCGAACCACCAAGTGATGTTGGAATCGTTGCTGGCGTCGATCGTGCTCGGCGGCTGGAACCGCGTCCCCCTGATGACGATCGCCAAGGCGGAGCACCGCACCACCTGGCTCGGCCGGCTGATCCAGCACGCGTTCTCGCACCCGGGCGTTCGCGACCCCGAGGTGATCACGTTCTTCGAGCGCTCCGACGCAGGCGGCATGGCCTCGATCCTGGCTGGCGTGGCGGCTCGAATGGCCGAGGGGACGCAGAGCTTGCTCGTCCATGCCGACGGCACGCGGGCGACGGTCGCGGGCGCCCCGGTGGAGAACATCGCGGGGGCGTTCTTGGATCTCGCGGTCGCCACCGGACGGCCGATCGTCCCCCTGCGCTTCGTGGGCGGCCTCCCCACGACCCCGGTGACCGAGCGGCTCGACTTCCCGGTCGGCCTCGGTCGGCAAGCGCTCGTGGTCGGCAGGCCGATCCTCGCCGAGACCCTGCGCGCGCTGCCCCTCAAAGCGCGCAAGCAGGCCGTCTTGGAGGGGTTCCGCGCC
>JBJONI010000245.1:0-3481 GCA_046051915.1 Pseudomonadota bacterium | reverse complement strand
CGTCCCTCGTCGAGGGCCTTGGGAACGTCGCGCTCGAGGGTCCCGAGGAGACGGTCAGCCCGCGCGAGCGGCGACTTCGCCTCGGCGCCACGGGCGTCGAACGTGCCGATCAAGTGGTCGGCTCGGTCCATCGTGCCACCCACCTGATCCACAAGCCCGGGGAGGTCCTCGCTGGCGGTCGCACCGTTCTTCAGGATCGTGTCGAGGTAGTCGAACGCGCGCTGGAGCCGGCCCGGATCGGCCTTGAGCGCGTCCGAGACGCTCTTCAGCGCGGCCCCAAGCGCCTCCGGATCGAGCGCACCGAGCACGGTGCCAATCTGGCTGATCATCTCGTCGATCTCGACCTGATCGCCCTCGATGAGCAGGACGTCGCCATCCGCGAGCAACGGGCCATCGAGGCCCGTCGGCACCAATTCGAGGTACTTCTCGCCCAGCACCGAGCGCGCACGGATCCGAGCTTGCACATCGCGCGGCACCTGATGCTGCGATTCGATCGACAACCTCGCGACGGCGGTGTCGCGGACCAGTTGCATCGTCTCGACCCGGCCGACCTGCACGCCTGCGACGCTGACCGCGGCGCCCGCCGAAATGCCCGCGGCGTCCTTCATCCGAAGTTCAACCCCGATCGTCGGCCCAAGGCCGCTCACGGCCCCGACCTTGATCGACAGCCACGCGAGCAGCGCCATCGCGACCGCGATGAGGATACCGACTTGAATCTCTTGGCGGCGCGAATTCGACACGAAGGCTCCCTGATCGTCAACGCGGGTGGCGTACACCAACCGCGCCCGGGGTTCAAGTTCCGGGAGACATGGTGGACGAGGCCGGGGCCTCTACACGTTCGGACGCCATGGAGGCGGGCTGCCCAGGACTGGCGGAAGCCACGGTCGGCGCCGACGACGGCACCGCGGGTCCGTCGCCGAGCGGCTTGAGCCGCAGGCTCAGTTGGACCTCAAGGCTGTGCCCGGTCAACAGCTCTCGAACCCCGAGCTCCTGCAGGTACGACCGAACTTCCCTGGCGATCAGTCGCATCGCCTCCGTCTTGGCACGGTCCGACGTCTCCAACAGGGCGCCGACGAGCTCGCGCGCGTCGCCGCTCAAGCCCGTCCCGGACTGAATCCGTCGGGCAAACCGAGAGAAGACCGACGACCCTCCGTCCGCCGACTCCGACTCGTCCTCGCGGCCCGAACGCGCCATCCTGCCCTCCGCCTCCGTCGCGTATCGCAGCAGCAGGCGCACTGCGAGCGACCGGGGTACGGGCCCTACGGAGTCGTGCATGGTCGAGCTACGGGAACGCGCCGCGGCGCTCGGACGCTTCGGGGTCTACGTCGCGCAGGTCGCCTGGCGGCTGGTCACCCCTCCGTGGGAGATCCGTGACGCCGTGCGGCACCTGCACTTGTTGCTCGTGCGGTGCGCGCTCCCGGTCACGGCCGTGGTGTTCCCTGCGGGTATGGTCCTCGCCCTGCAGGGCCTCCAGATCTTCGTGCTGTTCGGGGCCCAGCGGATGCTCAGCTCGCTGATCTCGGTTTCGACCTTTCGAGAGCTGTCGCCCGTGCTCGCGAGCGTGCTCGTCGCAGCCCAGGGTGGGTCGTCGTTCGCGGCAGAGCTCGGCGCGATGCGCATCAAAGAAGAGCTCGACGCCACGTCGGTGATGGCGGTCGACGCGCTCCGGGTCCACGTCGTCCCGCGCGTCTTGGCCGTGATGGTCGCCACGCCGATGCTCAACCTCGTGGGCAGCTTCGCGGGCGTGATGGGCGGTTGGTTGGTGGCGGTGGTCTTCAAGGGCGAGAACGACGGCATCTTTTGGGCCAACCTCTGGGAGCTGACCGAGCCCCTCGATCTTGGCGGCGGGATGTTCAAGACGACGGTGTTCGGGTTCCTGATCGGCATGATCTCGACGTACCAAGGCTACTACACGACAGGCGGAGCAGCCGGCGTCGGGCGGGCCGTCAACGACACCGTCGTCATCGCGGTGACGAGCTTCATCGTGGTCAACTACTTCCTCACGTCCGCGCTGTACGGGGTGCTGGGATGAGCACGACAACGCACCTGCCCGGCGCCGAGGCGCTTTCGACCGTCGGCCGCCTCGGCACCTTCGTCGGACGCACGATCCTCAGCACCCTGCGACATCCCCTGCCCGTCCGTCGCACCTTGGAAGAGGCGTGGAAGATCGGCATCAAGTCGCTGCCGATCCTCCTGATCATCAGCTTCTTCGTGGGCACCAACCTCGCGGTTCAAGGCTACCAAGCCTTCAAGCCGATCGGGGGGCAACGGCTGATCGGGATGTTCGTGGCCTTGGCGGGCGTTCGCGAGCTCGCGCCGATCATGGTGGCGGCGATGGTCGCGGCAAAGGCCGGCACCGAGATGGCGAGCCAGTTGGCGGTCATGCGGATCCGAGAACAGATCGACGCGTTGGAGGTCATGGCGCTCGACACGTATTGGTTCCTCGTGACGCCACGACTGCTCGGCATCACGCTCGTGCTTCCGGCCCTGACCGTGATCAGCGTGTCGACGCTGCTGGCGAGCGCCTGGCTCGCCGCGGTCTACCAACTCGATCAGCCGAGTCACGAGTTCATTCAGCTCGCGTCGGAGACCACCACGGGGCGCGACCTGATCGTCTGCGGGATCAAAAGCGTGTTCTTCGGAACCTTCATCTGCACGATCAGCTGCTTCTTCGGCTACACCAGCAAGCCCGGCCCAGCCGGTGTGGGCAGCGCGACCAACGCGGCCGTCGTCGCGAGCGCCGTCTGCTGCGCGATCGTCAACTACCTGATCAGCGAGGTCATGTACGCATGAGCGACTTCGTCGACCCTTCGCAAGCGGCGATCCGCCTCGAGGGCCTGTGCAAGCGCTTTGGCGACCTTGTCGTGCTCGACAACGTCGACATGTCGATCGCACGCGGCAAGACGACGGCGATCATCGGGCCTTCGGGCACCGGAAAGTCGGTCCTCCTCAAGCACATCGTCGGGCTGATCCAGCCCGATGCCGGCAAGCTGTGGGTTGGGGACGTCGACATGGCCGCAGCCAACGAGCAGCACAAGGCGCAGGTGCGCAAGAAGTTCGGCATGCTGTTTCAGGACGGCGCGTTGTTCGACTCGATGTCGTCGGGCGACAACGTGGCGTTTCCGCTTGTCCACCACACGAAGATGTCGGAGCCAGAGCGCCGCGCCCGCGCGATCGAAGCGCTGACGATGGTCGAGCTCCCCACGGTGTACGACCGCCCCACCTCGGCGCTCTCCGGCGGACAACGCAAGCGCGTGGGCCTCGCACGCGCGATCGTGATGAACCCCGAGATCGTCCTGTTTGACGAACCCAATTCGGGCTTGGACCCGTTGACGTCGGACACGATCGACCAGCTCATCGTCGACATGAAGCAAAAGCTGGGTCTCACCTTCCTCGTGATCACCCACGACATCGTCCAAGCGATCGCGATCGCCGACAACATCGGCATGCTCTACAAAGGCAAGCTGGTGGAGTACCTGCC
>JBJONI010000244.1:0-4787 GCA_046051915.1 Pseudomonadota bacterium | reverse complement strand
GTGTACCGGGACGTCAGGACGGTGTGGATCGAAAAGGATCCCCGGAACCTCTGAACGGCCACGTGGGTGCGGTGGAGGGCGCCGTGTCGTATCCTACGGACGCGACGGCGAACGCGGTGGTGCGGTTCGCTCGGGGAGGGCGTGATGGGGGGACCGAACCCACTCTCGGTCGATGTGGCCCCGCTTCCCACCCCGACCCTGGCGCTCGCGCTGGGCACGGCGGTCCTCGCGGTCTGCGGCGGCACCCTCGCCGTGCTGGGCTTGCACGCCGTTTGGACGGACCTGCGGCGACCGGCAGCCGAGCGCCTGGAGGTGGCTCGTCGCTGGGCTCTAGGCGGCTTGGGGGTGCTGCTCGCATCGACCCTCGCGCCGGCCACCCCTGAGATGCGGTGGCGGCTCGGCTTCGCGTACGACCCCGCGCCTCTGGTGACCCTGCTGACGGGCGATCGCCCCCCGATGGGCATCGAGGACGTGCAGAAGTACGGCTTGGCGTGGCCGTTGGCCGTTCGCGCCGCGGTCACGGTTTGGGGGCCCGACCCCGACGTCCCGTTCTTGCTGACGCCGTGGATCCACGGCCTTGGGGTACTTGCGGCCGCCCAGCTCGCGCGGGCGCTCGGTGCGACGGCTGTGGGATCGGCGTGGGTCGCGTTCGCGTTCGCCACATCGCCGCTGTTGGTGTGGTTCGGTCACACCGATGGGCCGTTCCCGGCCGACGCGTTGTTCGGCTTGCTCACCCTCGGCGCGACCGCGCGCTACGCGAACACGCATCGCATGCGCGACCTGGTGGTCGCGTCGTGCGCGATGGTGGTCGCCGCACAGTGTCGCGTCGAATCGGTCACCACGGGCGTGTTCGCCGTCCTCCTCGCCGTGGCGATGGCCGACCGGTTCCCATGGCGGTCGCCGCTGCCGTACGTCGCCGCCGCGCTGACGACGTCGCTGTTGGTGCCTCACGCGATGCTGGTCCATGACCAAGTGTGGCGCGAAGCGTCAGGGCGCTATGCCACCGACGAACCCACGCGGCAGGTCTGGACCGCGAACCGTTGGCTGTTCACGAACGCGACCATGCAGGCGTGGGTGTGGATCGCGCTGTGGCCCGTAGGCGCGGTGTTGGGGGGATTGGCCGCAAGGCGACGCCTGTGGGCGTTCGGGGTGATGGTCGCCGCTGCTTCGACGGTCTCCGACATCCTCCCGCTGCAGACCTCGTTCTCCGTGGCGCGGTATCAGCTGCGGTCGCTGCCGTTCGCGGCCCTCCTCGGGGGCTTGGGTGCCGCTTGGGTCGCGTCGGGTCGCCGCGCGCTGTGGGGCGGCCTGGCGGTCGTCCTCGCGGCGGTCGCGGGTCTCCGCGGGGCGAGGACGGCATCGGTCCTTCGGACAGAATATGCGTTCTTCGAAGATCATCTTGGCGAGGTGCCACGCGGCTGCACCGTGATGACGTGGCGCAGCCAGCCTGACACGACGCTGTTCGTGCCGCTGCACCTCAGCCGATTGCTTGGCCTCGGTCACCGGTGGCTAGACATCGCGCACGACGCGGTGCCGGCCACGGGGTGTGTCTGGTACTACCGGTCCGGCGGTTGCTCGCAGCACTACCGTGCCGGAGAGGCCGGGGAACGCCACCCCGTCTGTACGTCGTTTGAGGCGGCGTGGACCGGCCGGGCCGTGGCCGAGCAGGCGCTGACGTCGGATCCGTATGGTCCGATGGGGATCGAGAACCAGCGCCCCGGGACACCGATCCCGGTGGGCTTCTACGAGCTGCGGCCCGGGCCTTGACAGTCGCGTCGACGCCGTGGCCCGGCGATGCGCGCCGTCACGTGACCCGGAGGCGTGTGGCGGCGTCCGCCAGCACTTCCGTTGTCGGCGTGGCGGCGCGCCCGAACGTCTCACCGTCTCCTTCGACGTAGGCCACCGCGCCACCGCCGGCATGGGCGACGTACAAGCGGTTCGCGCCGTCCTGGTCGACCACGCCGAGCACCTCCCAACGCGCGAGGATGTCGAGTTTATCCGCCACGCACGTCGCGACGGCCGCGCCGCAGCCATCGAACGTCTGCAGGTCGCGGAGCTCTTCTGGGGTTGCCGGCCGGATCATCAGGGAGCGCCGGCTTCGGCGCGCGGCAACGCCCACTGGAACGTGAGCTCGAGCTTGGCCCCTACGAAGGGAAGCACGACCACGGTACCGCCGGCACCGGCGATCGTCGGGCCGACGGAGGGGCGGAAGTACACGCCGGTCTCGTAGGCGCCGTGCTTGCCGCGGAAGTCTCCACCGATGCGGCCCGTGACCAAAAGGCTCCCGCCGCCTGCGGGGACGCCGGCTCCGCCTCCGATCTGCACGGCGGCCGTGCCGCCGATCGCCAGCGCGGTGCGGACGTACGGAAGGTCGCCGAGTTGCCGGTGCCACATGCCGGTGCCGTCCAGGTAAAATCCACCGCCAAGGGCCGCTGACAGGACGGTGGCCGCGATGTTGCTCTGGATGTCGACCGTGGTGGCGCTGTTCAAGGGGAGCCGACCTTCGAGGCTGACCCCCCATCCTGGGCCGAGCGGCGGGAACCGCAAGCCTCCGTCGACGCCGAAACCGAACGACGGGCGCGGTGACGCGGTCGTGATGGCCGACGCGCGTTCGGGGGGCGGATCGTCGGTGGCGAACGCCGGGGTCGATGCCCCTTCGTCGGTTTGGCCGAACGCGAGCGAGGCGAGAAGCAGCAGCGTCATCGGGGCATCCTGTTTGGCGCCCCGGTACCGTCACAACGGGCTCTCGTCACCCTCTGTCGCGGGTCCTTCGAGCAGCGCCTGCGCTGCGGCCTCGGGCATGGCCTCGATCGCGCGGAGTTTGCCGGCGATCTTGCGCGTGCGTACCCCGACCTTGGCATCGAGCTCTTCGGCCGCCTTGACGATCTTGGTGTGGACCGCTGTGATCGCCTCCTCGAACTTGCCGAACTCCGTCTTGACCGCGGCGAGGACCTGCGAGATCTCGGCGCTCTTCTTCTGGAGCGCCAACGTGCGGAACCCCATCTGAAGGCTGTTGAGGATCGCGAGCAACGTGGTGGGACCTGCGAGGATGACGCGCAACTCGCGCTGCATCTTGTCGACCAACGCCGGTTCGCGCAGGACTTCGGCGTAGAGCCCTTCGGTGGGCAGGAACAGGATGGCGAAGTCGGTGGTGTGGGGAGGGACGAGGTACTTGTCGCGGACGTCGCGTGCGAACGAGGTCACCCGCGCGTACAGCGCGGTCTGCGCCGCCTGTACGCCCGCGGCGTCGCCTGCGTCGGCCGCGGCTTGCAGGCGCTCGTAGTCCTCCTTCGGAAACTTGGCGTCGATCGGGAGGAACACCGGCTTGTTGTCCTCGGTGTTGCCGGGCAGCTTGATCGCGAACTCGACGCGCTCGTTGCGACGGGGAGGCGCCCAGTTGCGCTCGAAGCGGTCGGGCGGCAGGACCTCCTCCAACAGGTTGCCGAGCAACACCTCGCCCCAGGTTCCCCGTGTTTTGACGTTCGTCATCACCTTCTTGAGGTCGCCGACGTTGGAGGCGAGCTCGCGCATCTCTCCGAGGCCCTTGTGGACGGCCTCGAGCTGCGACGAGACCGTCTTGAAGCTCTCGGTGAGCTTCGTCTCCAACGCGGACTGGAGCTTCTCATCGACGGTCTTCTGCATCGCCTCAAGCCGGGTGTCGTTGTTGCGCTGAAGCAACTCCAGCCGCTGCTCGACGACGGCGCGAAGTGTCTCCGACGCGGCGCGTTGGGCCTCGCGGGCTTCTTGGAACCCGGCCTGCACCCGCTCTCGCAGGGTCTCGGCGTCGGCCTTCAGGGTGGTCGAGAGCTGTGCGATGCGCTCGGCGAACCTGTCGAGTTCCTGCTTCTGCGCGGCTTGATGCTGGGCGCCTTGCACCGCCGAGGCCGATTGGAAGGCGTCGAAACGCTGCGCGAGCTCCGTGCGGCCCTGACGCGTCTCCTCGATGAGGGCGTTGCGCAGCTTATGGTCGCGGTCGGCGGCCTCGGAGCGCTGGGTGGAGGCGGTGACCGTCGCGTCGTGGCGCAGGGCACGCACGTCGCTGGTCAGTGCCTGCACCTGAGGACCGAGGGCCTCAAGGGACGCCAGCCGTCCGAGGACGTCGTCGGGGACCGCGACTTGGGGACGCAGCGCGAGCCAGGCCACAGCGCCGAGGACGAGGAGGAGGAGGACGAGGAGGAGGGCTTCCATGGGGCTCCCGCAAGGGGGCGACGGCCTCATGCCGTCGTCCTGCTGCGGGGCTATCGCGTCCTGTCGGACCCGCTCGCCCCAGCCGGACAGTCTCTGTCCGTCAAGGCGTCGACGGCACGACCGTCAAGGTGCCCTTGGCCGATCCGCACGTGATCGCGACCGCGCCCGCCTCCGGGGCGGTCACCGTGATCTCGGCGGGCTTGCCCTCTGCGAGCGCCGCTGGGGCCTTGCCCTCGACGACGACTTCGGCGCACGGGACGCCCGCGTCGCGCTCGACGACGAGCGTCAGCGACTCCTTGGGGTTGGCCTCGACGTCCGCGGGATCCAGGCCTTGGGCGGTCACGTCGACGTTGACCCGACGCGCGACGTCCGACGGCGCGCCGGCCGTCGGGTTGGACGGCGCGGCGACGGCGGCCGCAGGGGCAGGGGGCGAGGCCTTGGGGGGCGCTTCGACGGTCGCGGGGGTCGACCCGCCGCACGCCGCGAGGAGGAGGGCAACAAGGACACGTGGGGTCATCGGGTCTCCAGAGGGCAAGCCGGTGTTGCGTCTCTAACGTGCGAGGTGCGCCAGCCAGCGAGAGAAGTGCGGAGTCGGCAGG
>JBJONI010000243.1:0-3224 GCA_046051915.1 Pseudomonadota bacterium | reverse complement strand
CTTGCACCGCGAGGGGGATCTCGTAGGCACCGGGCACGAAGATCACGTCGACGTCGGCCTCGGTGTCCACGCCGTGCCTGCGCAGCGCGTCCTCGGCCCCGGCGATGAGTTGCTGCACGATGAAGCTGTTGAAACGCCCAGCGACGATCGCAAAGCGTCCGGCCCCACCCGTCCAGTGTCCCTCGATGTGGTTCATGACATCACTCCCGGCCGCCGGACTCACCCGAACCCGTCGCAGCCGCAACCCCAAAGGGCCCGCCGACCGACGCTTGCGACACCAACTGCAAGCCGTACGCCTCGAGGCCTGGCAAGGCACGGGGCGACGTCGTGAGCAGGTTGAGCTCGCGGATGCCGAGATCGCGGAGGATCTGGCACCCGGTCCCAAGATCTCGCAGCGCGTCCGCCGAGGCCTGGGCCGGGACCCGACCTTCCCCCGCCTCGAAGTCTCGGTCGAACGCGCTCGTGATCCCGTCCTCGCTGCGGCCTCCAAGGTGCATCAACACCAACGCGCCGGCGCCTTCCGCGGAGATTTTGGCGAGTGCACGGTGGGCGGGCCCAGCAAAGTGCGACGCCTCGGGCGCGAGGAACGTCCACGCCGGGGGGGCCCCTTGGACGCGCACCCACGGGGTCGTCGCGGTGCCAATGCCCCGGTGGACCGCGAGGTGCAGACCGTCGGAGCGACCGCGGAACAACGTCGTCTGGAACGACCCGAGCCCGGGCACGTCCAGAGAGCCCTCGCGGACACGGGAGACGATGCGCTCGCGCTGCATGCGGTACTTGATCAAGTCCGCGACGGCGACGACCACCAGACGGTGCGCTTCGCCAAAGGCGAGGAGCTCCGGCAAGCGCGACATCGTGCCGTCGAGGTTGATGATCTCGCAGATGACGGCAGCGGGCTGCAGGCCGGCGAGGCGCGCCAGATCCACCGAGCCCTCGGTTTGGCCGACGCGCTCGAGCACGCCGCCGTCACGCGCCCGAAGAGGGAAAACATGGCCCGGCGTCACGATGTCCGCGCGATGGACGTCCGGCCGGATCGCCGTGAGGATCGTGTGCGCGCGGTCCGCCGCGCTGATGCCGGTGGTGACGCCCTCGCGCGCCTCGATCGAGACCGTAAAGGCGGTGTTGTAGGCGGACTGATTCTGCGTCGCCATCATCGGCAGGCCGAGACGGTCGACCTGAGACGCCGTGATCGACAGGCAGATCAGCCCTCGGGCGTGGACCGCCATGAAGTTGATCGCTTCGGGTGTGATGCACTCGGCGGCGTAGACGATGTCGCCCTCGTTCTCACGGTCCTCGTCGTCCACCATGATCACCGGACGCCCTGCCTTCAGGGCTTCCATCGCGCGCTCGACGCGCACGAGGGGGTCGGGGTGAAAAACAACGAAGGGATCTTGCGTAGGGGTCATTCGAGGAATCCAGTGCGTTGGAGCTGTTGCAGCGTGACGCCTTCGGATGGCGCGAAGCCACCCAACAGGCGCTCGACGTAGCGCGCGATGAGGTCCGTCTCGACATTGACGCCCTCTCCGGGACGCTTGTCGACGAGGTGGGTGGCACCCGCGGTGTGCGGAATCAGGTTGACGCGAAGGGTCGTGCCGACAACTTCGTTGATCGTCAGGCTCACACCATCCAGGGTGATGCTGCCCTTGACGACGACGTAGCGCGCGAGCGCGGCGCCCACATCGATCCAGACGACCCAAGACTCCGACGCAGCGTTCGAAGCCGTGACCGTCCCCACCCCGTCGATGTGGCCTTGGACGAGGTGGCCGCCCAAGCGGGCGCCCAACGCGAGCGCGCGCTCAAAGTGGACGCGGCGACCGGGTCGGGCGCCCCCCCACGTCGTGAGGCGCAGCGTCTCGGCCCCGGCCACGACGTCGAAGGTATCGCCCGACGTCCCGACCACCGTGAGACACGCCCCGTCACACGCGATCGAGTCGCCGAGCGCAACCTCCGCGAGCGGCAGGCGCGTCTGGAAGGTCAGGCGCAGCCCGTCCCCCTGAGGGCTCACGGCCCGCAGGACGCCCGTGTCTTCCACCAGTCCTGTGAACATCAGGGCACCTCCGGCGCGCGAACGCGCCACGTGATCCGCACATCATCGCCGAGGGTGAGGGCCTCGGGTGCCGTCCAACGACGCGCCTCGTCCAACGCGACCGGGGGATGCGGCGTCACCCAAGGCCGTCCTCCCGGAAGGACCAAGCCGGCTTGGTAGTGCACGACGCGGTCGACGACACCGGCGTCGAACAGGGAGCGATGCAGGGTCGCACCGCCCTCGACCCACAACCGGTGGAGGCCACGCTCGCCCAGCGCACGGAGGGCCCGGCGCACGTCCAGGCGACCGTCCAAGCCGACGCCGACGGCGACCACCTCGACACCGGGAGGCCAGTCCCTCCCGGATTCGACGCCCGTGACCACGATCGCACCGGGGCGGAGGCAGCGCGCGGTCCGCGGAATCCGTCCTCCTGAGTCGAACACCACGGGGACCGGCTGGGAGACCGCGTCGACGTCGCGCGCATCCAAACCCGGATCATCCGCGATCACCGTCCCGCGCCCCACCACCACCGCATCGTGCCGCGCGCGTTCAAGGTGCACGTCACGGCGAGCCTGCGCGCCCGTGATCCACTGCGACACCCCGCCTGCATCGGCGAGGCAGCCGTCGGACGACGTCGCGATCTTGACCGTGACCTCGGGAAGGCCCCCCAGGGTGACGCGCAAGAACCCCTGCATCACCGCCGCCGCCGCTTCGGCCTCTACGCCCAGCACGACCTCGACGCCCGCCGCGCGTAGCCGTGCGAGGCTTCGACCCTGCATGGGTTCGAAGGGGTCCACCACCCCGACCACGACACGAGAAATGCCGGCCTCAAGGATGGCGTCGGTACAAGGTGGCGTCCGCCCGTGGTGGCAGCATGGCTCCAGGGTCACGTACAGGACGGCGCCCGCGGTCTGCCATCCCGCAGCGTGCGCGGCGCGAATCGCCATGACCTCCGCATGGGCGCCGCCGGGAGGGGAGGTGTGCCCCACGCCCAGAATGCGCCCGTCTCGCACGAGCACCGCCCCGACCGGCGGGTTCGGGCGCGTGGTGCCCAGCGCAGCCGACGCCGCGTCGAGCGCCGCGAGCATCGCTTGCCGGTCGTTCACCCCTCTCCCCCCGCAGCAGCATCGGCCTGCAGGGGCGCCAGGGCCTCAACGAACTGCCCGACGCTCTCGAAAGCCTGATACACACTCGCGAA
>JBJONI010000242.1:0-7209 GCA_046051915.1 Pseudomonadota bacterium | reverse complement strand
TGGGTCGGTCGTGTCCGTCGTGTCCGTCGTGTCCATCGTGTCGGTCGTGTCCGTCGTGTCGGTCGTGTCGGTCGTGTCCGTCGTGTCGGTCGTGTCGGCCGAGTCACCGTCTTTGATCTGCAGGGACCCCGCTTCGCACCCTGCCAACCATGCCGCCGCCACGATCCAACGCATACCGCCTCCAACGCCGCGAGCGTACCACGCACCCGATCGCGCCGCCGCGCGATAGCAAGCGACGCGGAGCCGAGATGGCGCACAGGCCGGTCGAGGACGACAACGCGGCGGCACGGACGCGGCGACAACGTGGCGCTTGGTACACGCCCGACGCGCTTCACAGGCAGCTTTTTGCCGATCGGGAACCCGTCCTCGCGCGGCCGCGCGCGACGGTCCTCGATCCCGCGTGCGGCGACGGGGCCCTGTTGCTCGCCGCAGGCGAGGCGTTGCTCCGTGCACACCTGTGCGCAGGCGGCGACGAAGCCGCGGCGCGCCGCACCATCGTCAGGGACCAGCTCCATGGCTGGGACGTGACCCCAAGCGCCATCGAGGCGGCATCGACGCGTCTGCGCGCCTGGGCAGGACTGACGCCCGATGCAGCGTTGCCGAACCTCGAGGTTCGCGACGCCTTGGCCGCCCCGGCCGGCGCCCACAAGTTCGATGTCGTCGTCGGCAACCCACCCTACCTCAGCGCCCGCGCACGCCTGACCGCACCCGACACCGCGCGCCGCGCTGCCCTCGATCAGCGCTGGCCGGGCTTGCGTCTCGCCACGACCGACGCAGCCGCGCTGTTCGTCGCGCTGACGTTGGAGGTCCTCGCCCCCGAAGGGCGGGCTGCGCTGATCCTGCCGCAGTCCTTCCTCGCTGCGGAGGGCGCAGGCGCCGTTCGTGCGTACGCCGCGGGCGCGGCCGCGTGGATCGGGGCGGTCGCCGTCCCCGGAACACCGTTCGAGGACGCCGCCGTGGAGGTGGTGATCCTCACGTGGAGCCGGGAGGCGCGCCCGCCGCCGCTTCGGATCGTCGGAACCGGGGGTCGAATCCACACCCCCACGCAACGGCCATCCGGACCTCGAACCTGGTCCCCCGGCATCGCGGCCGCGTCGGGTTGGCCGACGCCGGCGTTGCGAGAGACGACAGGCCGACTCGCCGACCTCGCACGGGTGACGGCCGACTTCCGCGATCAGTTCTACGGCCTCGTGCCCCACGTCTTCGATCTCGATGCGTCCCAATCCCTGGGCGCCGACTGGCTGCCTTTGGCCGTCAGCGGCGCGATCGACGCCGCGACCCTGCGCTGGGGAGAGCGCCCGATTCGTTACGCGGGCCGCGTCCTGCACAGGCCGGCCGTCCGGGCCGGGACCTTGCGGGCCGACGCGAAGCTCGCGACGTGGGCGGCCGCCCGGCTCGTCCCGAAGGTGATCGTGGCCACCCAAGGTCGCGTCCTCGAAGCGTTCGCCGACACCACGGGCGATGTGGTCCCCGCGGTGCCCACCCTCTCGATCACCCCAAAGCCCGACGTCGACCTGTTCCACCTCCTGGCGGTGGTCCTCGCGCCAGCGACGTCCGCTTGGCTCGGCGCCCAAGTTTGGGGAGCCGGCCTCTCCTCGTCGGCGATCAAGGCCTCGGCGAAGCAGCTCGCAACCCTTCCCCTGCCCACCACCGCAACGGCGTGGCACGAGGGGGCCGCACGACTGCGGCGAGCCCAAGGCGCCTCCGACGCGAAGGGCCGCAACGAGGAGCTTCGCGCTTTCGCGGACGTGATGGACGACGCCTACGGCCTCACGGGAGAGGCACGCTGCGCGGCGTGGTGGTGTGGCCGCGCGGTCAGGGGGGCGTGAACCCTGCGCAGACCAAGAAGTCGGGATCGCAGTAGGTCGAGCGACACTGGATGCACCCGGCAGACAAGGGATCGAAGGCGCATTCCCGCAGGCACGACCGGGTGATGCACACCGAGTAGTCCCCGAAGCAGTCGGAACACGCGTCGGACAGCCCCGTCGCCTGACCGACGCAGTCCGCGACACACTGGGCGGGGTCCCGCGCACGGACACACTGGATCGTGCACTCGGCGGACGTGTCGGAGAGATCGTCGCCGACGCTCGCCAACGTGGCCAAATCGGTGGGGTTGTCGCAAGCGGTGGTCTGCGACGGCGTGTCGGCCGGGGTGTCCGCAGGCGTGTCCGCAGGCGTATCGGCTGGGGTGTCGATCGGCGTGTCCGCAGGCGTATCGATCGGCGTGTCGGCAGGCGTGTCCACGCTCGCCGCCGTGTCACCGTCCACAACGGTGTCCGCGCCCTTGTCGTCGGCGATCAACGGCTTGCACGCCACGACGGCCACCCAAGCGGCGAGCCACCATCCCTTCGTCACGCGCATGATCGCCTCCGATGGCCCATCCCTAGCGCGCTGGAACGCGACCTGCAGGGTGTCAGCGGGCGCCGCAGACCGCAAACACAGCATCCGCCGGGATGGGGACCGGATGAAAACCCAGCGTCCACTGCGCGCGCATCTGCGCGTCGACGTCCGCGACGTCGTCGGGGGTCGCCCCCCATGGGGTGGCGTCGGCTGGCACGCCGAGGCCGTCGAGCAACGCGTCCCACCAAGCGCCAAAGGCCTCGGGCGCGACGCCGGCCGCGCGCGCCAGCGGCTGCCAGGCCGTACTCCCCGCCCGCAGCGTCGCCGGAACCACGGTCCGCGACGCGACCGCGACCGCGAGCCCATGCGGCACGCCGAAGCGCAAGGTGAGCGCGTTCCCGAGCGCGTGGCAGGCGCCGAGCATCGACGCCTCGATCGCGGCGCCCGCCAAGGTCGCGGCCTCGAGCAGGCGTGCATGGTGCGACGCGTCGCCGACGCCATCCAACACCGGCGGAAGCGCGGTGAGCAGCCCCTCGAAGGCCACCAGACCCAGCGCGCGTGAGGATGCCGTCCCCGCGGTGGTCGCGGCGACTTCCAACGCGTGGACCAGCGCATCCAGCCCCGAGACACGCACCACGTCACGAGGACACGTCGCGAGGACTTCTGGGCACAACCAGGTCTGAACCGGCATCAGACCCGGATGCCCGATCGCCATCTTGGCACCGTCCCCCGCGATCAAGGCGTGCGACTGGGCGTCAGACCCCGTCCCGGCCGTCGTCGGCACCGCGACGATCGGCAGCGGCGACGCCGGTGCGCGGGTTCGCCACCACAGGCCCACCGGTCCGCCGTTCGTCGCCTCCAGCGCCGCACCCTTCGCCGCGTCGATCGACGAGCCTCCGCCCACCGCCACGATGCCGTCGACATCCCAAGCGATCGCACGGCCTGCGAGGCGCGCGACGTCGGCCTCACACGGCTCGATCGGCGTCTCGATGTCGGTTTCCACCGCCAGACCTGCGAGAAGCAACGACCGGCCGAGGCGCGGCGCGAGACCCGACGCCCACACACCCGCATCCGAAACCAACAGCACGCGACGCCAGCCGAGCGACGCGACAGCCGCCCCGACACTGTCGATCTCTCCCCACCCAAGGTTCGGCGCCGGTGCGCCATACCGCGACGGCGGCAGCGCGTGTCCCCCGAACGTGCGGGTCAACGGTGGCCGTCGAACGCGTAGAGGTGCGTCTGCGTCGCGACATACAACACGCCGTTGGCGAGGATCGGTGAACTGTAGATCGGTGCGGGGAACGCGACCTCTTGCTCGACGACCAGCGACCGGCCCGCCTTGAACACCGTCAGCACACCGTCCTCGTCACCGAGGTAGACCTTTCCTCCGGCGACCATCGGGGAGCCCCAAATGTGGGCGCGGGTGTCATGGACCCACAGCGGCGTCCCCGATTTGGCGTCGACCGCGTGCAGGCGACCGTCGTAATCCGGCGCGTAGACCACGCCGTCGAACACCACGGGCGTCGAGATCGAGCGCGTGATCGCGTCATACGTCCAAGCCGGCTTCTCCGGATGGGTCGGGTCGACCGCGGTCAGGCGCCCGACGCCGGGGCCATGCTCGGGGTCCTGCCCAATCATCGCGTACACCATGCCGTCCGCGTAGACCGGCGTGCCGATGAACTCGCTCGGGCCGTCGAACTTCGGGTAGTCGATCTTCGCGCCGTCCTTCTCTCGGTAATCCGCCCGGTTGCCGTCGATGCGCCAGCGCTCCTTGAGCACCTTCAGGCCGCCTTGATCGACGGGAACGGGCTCAAAGCCGTAAAGGAACCCATCGCCGGCGCCGAACACCACCTGGGCCGGGTTGCCACCGTGGGCCGGAACCCACGTCGGGGACGACCAGTTGCTGTGCATCGTCCGCTCGCTGATCCCAACGCCCTCCTCCGCCTTGTACGCGCCCGTCTTGGCGTCGAGCAGCACATACGCAGGGGCGAACGGGCTCGGCAGGTCGATGTGCGACCAGTCCACGCCATTGCTGGTGACGGCCATCACGAAATCGTCGTACAGCAGCACCGAATTCGACGTGATGTTGTGCGGGAAGACGCCGAGCTCTTTGGGCATGTCGTAGGCCCAGAGCACGTCGGCGTCGAGCGGATGCGGCTCCGGCGCCGGCTTCCCCACGGCCGCCATGCGCGCCGGCTCATCTTGGACGCCCTGGTTGCCGTCGGCCATCCCATCGAGGTCGACCGCGACCACCTCACCCCGGTTGGTGACGAACAGGACACGGTCTTCCTGAACCGTCGGCGACGAGCAGATCCCGAGGAACTCCCAATCGTTCACCCGGCCCGACCCCATCTTCGGCGTGCTGTGCTGCCAGACGAGTGTCCCCTTCTGCTCGTCAAACGCCAACACCAAGCTGTAGTCGCCCACGACGCCGGGTCGGTACTCGCGCTGGTTGTTCGTCCCAACGAGGACCTTGCCGTGAGCGACGGTCGGGTTGCCGTACGACTGGCTGCCCAACGTCGCGACCCACTTCAGCCCCTGCGCGGTGAGCGGGTCGACTTCCTCGGTACCCGGCTTGAACGTCCCGGGCGCAAACGTCGCCGGCGGCACCTCGGGCGAGACCATGTTCCGTTCCATGGTTCGGCCCCAAGCCGCCCAGTCCTCCGCGTGCGCGAGCGCCAGCGTGAGCGCGAGGATCATCGTCCCTCCTTGTCGATCGGGCGAACCACGAGGTCGTCGAGGTGAACCTTGTGCAGGTTTTGTGGCGTGAAACCAAACAGACCGGGGGCGCCGTGACGGTGTCCCTCGGCGTGATCGACGGTGATCGTCCAAGCGGCGGGCTCCGGCTCCGCGACCGGCCACGCCTTCGCGCGAACATGGGCCACACCATCTGCGCCCGTCTCGACCTCACTGACCAGGCGGTACCACACCCCAGGCTCCATTCGGAACGGGACGCTCCGCTTCAAGCGGTCTTGGTTCGAGCTGATCTCCAGCAGCCGCTGGTTGCCCTTCAACGCGATCAGGTAGCGCTGGTGGATCACGCCAGCGACGCTCATCTGCCGCGCGTTGCCGTCCGACCGGACGCTGACCTCCATCCGGTAGTCGGACTCAGCGGGGTGACCGACAAACACCAGCGCACGCTGAAACAGCGGGTTGTCGACGGTCTTGCTCAAGACTTGGTCGCCATCGAGTTGCCGGACGTCCCACTTGAACCGGGCGCCGATCCACGGGAGCGGCGGCCAGCCGAACAGCTCGCCGGTCGCCTTGTCGGTCTCGGTGCGAGGAAACGCCTCAAAATCCTGCGCGTACGGCACGCCGCTCACGGTGCGGCCACGGAAGGTGCCGACGAGGTCGTCCACCTTGACCTGAAACGCCCCCGCCGTCAGCCCCGCATCGGGCGGGGCGGTGAGGACGCCGTCGGCAAACGTCGCGGCCATCGTCGATTTGACCTTGGCCGTCGGTGGGATCCACGGCGTGACGGAGGCGGGGACGACCGTGTCGATCCGCCGTCCCGAAGCGTCGAGGCGATCGACCCGAATCGGCACGGACTCCCCGGGGCGCAGGATGACCTCCGCCGGACGGACGCGGAGCGCGACCGGCTCGGAGGCAGCGACGGCCTCGCTCGGTGCCGGCGGCGACGACCGCGGCGCCTTGCGCTTGCCGAAGGCGTACAGGTGCTCCGTCGAGAGCACGAACACCTGACCGTCGGCTGCGATCGGCGCGCCGAGCAACTCCCCTTCCACCTTGTACGCGCCCAGCGCCGTCGCGCCGTCGCGAGACACCCGAAGGTCGTGCAGCACGCCCTCGCGAACGGGCACGTACAGGTGCCCGCCGGCCGCGATGGGGCTGCCATGGAGCTGATCGGTGGCGAGCTTTCGCTGCCACAGGATCGCACCGTTCGCTGCGTCGACGGCGTACAAGTCGCCCGTCTGGTTCACTTGGTAGACCACCCCGTCGACGGCGACGCCCGAGCTGCTGAAGGCGTCGATCTCGTTGCGCCACACCACCGCCTGACGCACCGGCGAGGTTTCGGCGTCGACCGGGCTCGCCTCGGGCCCGATGCGAACCGCAAACATGCCACCGGTCTTGTTCGATCCCAGATTTTCGACGGCATGTGCGACGATCGCGAGGTCGCCGACCACCACCGGCGTCACGTTCAACCCACCATCTGCGATCGGCTGCCGCCACTTCGGCTCGCCGGTCGCGAGATCGATCGCCACAAGGTGGCCACAGCCCGTCCCCGCAAGCAACGTGCGACGTCCCGCGAGATCGACGACGACGGGGCTTCCCCAGCCATAGTCGCGGGGTTGCACGCCCGGCGTGCTCGACCAGACGAGCTGACCCGTCGAGAGGTCGAACGCCTGGAAGCGGTCGCGCGCAGCGCCATCTCGCCCCCAGTTCGACGTGATGCCGTGAACGACCACGAGGTCGCCGGCGACGAACGGCGCACCCGTCCGGCCGTTGGGGAACGTCAGGCGACCGTACAACTCCATCATCGGCACTTGCCACAGGATCTGCCCCGTCCGAGACACCCGGACCAAGTCCCCCGCGGACGTCATCACGACGATGTGGCCCTCGCCGTCGAACGTCGGTGCGCCGATGCTGTAGCGGTCGTAGATGATGTCGCTGAGGAAGTCTCGGAAATCGAGGCGCCAACGAACGGCGCCGTCCCGGACATCGAGGCCGACGAGGACCTCCCGGAGCGCCTCGCCTTCGCCCTCAAAACCCCACGCGACGAGCAGATCGCCGTCCACCACCGGCGTCCCCTTCCCCCGCACGTCCGCCGTCCAGGCGAGATGCTTGGCGTCCAGCCCCTTGGGCACGCGAACCTCGGCGGCGACGCCGTCGCCGTGCGGTCCCCGCCATTGT